>JBCAWW010000429.1:0-5369 GCA_038534415.1 Bacteroidota bacterium
AAGTTACGGATGTGCTCGTCTGCTTTAAAGGAGTCAAAGCGTTAGATTCTTTTGATTTTGATCTCGGTCAAGCGAACGATATCCTCTTCTGTGATCTCTCTATAAAACTGCGCTTTGTAGGGATCCAATCCTTTGTCAATGGTTTCGATCACTGCCTCCCAGGTTTCACACTCTTCGATGTCGCGATAGATCCGGTTTTCGATGAAGATACGCTCTAGGGAAGAATAAAGCAGTTTCTCTTTGAGTTCTGCTAGTTTTATCTCAAGCTCCAGCCGTAGGAGTTCTTTGGTATTATCTGTAGAGAGGCGAAGGATCTCTTCGACGGTCAGGAAGTGAGGCGTATCAGCGATAATGATACAAGCGTTCGGTGAAATCGAAACCTCACAATCAGTAAAAGCATATAAGGCATCGATCGTAACATCAGGTGAAATCCCTGAAGGAATATCGATTTGTATTTCTACATCCTTGGCAGTGTTATCAACTACCTTTTTGATCTTGATCTTGCCTTTGTCGTTGGCTTTGATGATCGAGTCGATAAGGCTAGTGGTGGTAACCCCATATGGGATGTCTCTAATCAGCAGGGTTGTTTTGTCAACAGCTTCGATCGCCACCCGACACCGAACCTTCCCGCCACGTTTGCCTCCATTATAATTGCTGACATCTATCATCCCTCCCTCCGGGAAATCCGGGAAGAGTTCGAAATTTTTGCCTTTAAGCACTTTGATCGAGGCTTGGATGAGTTCAATGAAATTGTGAGGCAAAATCTTAGTCGAAAGTCCAACGGCGATCCCGTCTACGCCTTGGGCGAGTACCATCGGAAACTTCATCGGCAAGCTTACAGGCTCCCGCTTACGACCATCATAAGAGATCTGCCAATCTGTGATTTTGGGATTGAAGGCTACATCTAAGGCAAATTTTGATAGTCGGGCCTCAATATATCGAGCTGCTGCCGCACGGTCTCCGGTACGGCTATCTCCCCAGTTACCTTGTGGGTCGATCAATAAGTCTTTTTGTCCAAGATTGACCAATGCATCTCCAATGGCGGCATCACCGTGGGGGTGATACTGCATGGTCTGCCCGATAATATTAGCAACTTTGTGGTAGCGGCCATCGTGCATCTCCCGCATAGCGTGCAAGATGCGTCTTTGTACAGGCTTAAGGCCGTCTTCGATCATCGGGACGGCACGTTCTAAGATTACATAAGAGGCATAGTCAAGAAAATAATTTTCATACATCCCCGAGATGGGGGTGGTCACGTCTTCTTCGTTTGCTTGACCATTGGTAGGGTTTTCTGCCATATCGAACTCCGTGCTAAAAAATTAGAGACGCTAATATTTTTAGACAAAGATAGCTTTTGCCAAGCAAAAAAGGAAATGCACAGCTTAGTGGGGAAAGTGCTAGATGGGCTAAGTATCCTATCTTTTTGAGTTAAAGACTTGAACCTTGCCCCTTTACGGGGGTATATTTGGCAAATTGCCATCAGGCATCGACAATTCCATGAATTATAGCCGAATTAATAATCTGACCGGATGGGGCGTTTTTCTCGCCGCTCTGACGACATATTTGCTGACCGTAGCACCCACTGCTAGCTTTTGGGACTGTGGTGAGTTTATCGCTTGTGCCAACGAACTAGAAGTGACTCACCCACCGGGAGCCCCGCTATTCCTTTTATTGGGGAGAATCTTTGCGATGTTTGCGATGGGACCTGAGAATGTGGCCTTTATGGTCAATTTGCTCAGTGCTACCGCTGGAGCTTTTACCGCACTGTTTACTTGCTGGACAGTTACCATGTTGGCGAGCAAAGGCATAAAGCAGATGGATGGTTTGAGTGATCAGGCCAAAACCTTTACTGTCATGGCAGCAGGGGTGATAGCGGGTTTGAGCTGTACGTTTGCGGATTCGGTATGGTTTAACTCCGTCGAGGCGGAAGTTTACTCTATGAGTTCCTTTTTTACGGCCATCGTTGTTTGGTTGATTTTTAAATGGGAAGCTCGGGCAGATGAGCCTGACCATCTTCGTTGGATCGTATTGATCGCTTATATCATGGGCTTGTCTATTGGGGTTCACTTGTTAAACCTGTTGACGATCCCTGCCTTGGCGGCAGTGTATTACTTCCGCAAATTTGACTTTAGTTGGAAAGGCTTTATCGTGACCATGGGTATTGCGGTCTTTGCCTTGGCTTTGATACAGTATGGGATTATTCAGACGACCTTTAGCATTGCTTGGGGCTTTGAAAAATTCTTTACGGGTACACAAGAGCCTGGTGGCGGCGGTATGTCTGGCTTAGGTTTCCCTATGGGAACGGGCAGCACCATCTTTGGATTATTGGTTGTCAGTGCGATTGTCTTTTTGATATACTTCAGTCAGAAAAAGCAGATGCTAACGCTCAATGTTGGGATCTTGGCTTTTACTGTAATTCTAATCGGATTCTCTTCTTATACGCAGATATTTGTTCGCTCCAACGCGAATCCCGGGATCGACATGAACAATCCCGAAAACGTCATCACCTTTCTCTCTTATATGAAGCGGGAGCAGTATGGTGATCGACCTTTGGTAAGAGGGCCGCTTTACAATGCACAAGTAGAGCGAGATCGTCAAGGCTATGCTGTCGCTGAGTCCAAGACCATGAAATATGTCTTGTTAGAAGGCTCTGACCGCTATGTCGAAGATACTGAGGATATCAAGTATGCTTTCAAAAACAAGGTTTGGTTCCCGCGTATGTATGATCCAAACCATTACAATACGGGTACTTTTGCATATAAAAACTTCGTTCAACGTCGAGGTAGTGATGCGCAAAGCCCCTACGATGACCGGCCAACTCGAGCGGAAGACTTTCAATATTTCTTGAGTTATCAGCTCAATCATATGTATATCCGCTACTTCCTCTGGAATTTTGCTGGTAGGGAGAGTGATATGCAAGACGCAGCTTGGGAGTCTGGTTTCGAGCGAGGCCAAACTATGCGTTGGACAGCGGCCAAAATGCGTAACAAAGGCAAGAATCACTTCTATATGTTGCCGCTCTTCTTTGGCTTGTTGGGAGTGATTTGGCAGATTCTTTATCGTAAGCGAGACGCTGCGGTAATCGGGATGCTCTTTTTCTTCACGGGTATCGCCATCGTGCTTTACCTCAATCAATATGCACCGCAACCGCGGGAACGCGATTATTCCTACGCAGGTAGTTTCCAAACCTTCTCCATCTGGATTGGACTGGGAGTGCTCTTCCTCGTAGATGTATTGCGGCGCCCGCTCAAAAATATCGCTCCCTATGTGGCCGCAGGAGTAGTCTTTATTGCGCCATTGTTGATGGGGGTACAAGGTTGGGATGATCATAGTCGCAAAGACCGCTGGATCGATATCGAGTTTGCGAAAAACTTACTCAATAGCTGTGCGCCTAATGCAATCCTGTTTACGGGGGGAGACAATGACACCTTCCCGCTTTGGTATATACAAGAAGTAGAGGGCTATCGCTCAGATGTGCGAGTGGTAAACCTTGAACTCTTGATTTCAGATTGGTATATCGAGCAAATGCAGTCTCCCAAAAACGAGTCTCCTGCTTTGCCTATCACCATGGAAAAGAAAGACTACGCTGGCGAAAAAGGCCTCGTTATGCAGGGCATAAAAGCCAAAGAAGTCGTCTTGCCAACCCATAAAAGCAAGCTGGTACAAGATGGCGTGCTTTCAACTCAAGAGGCTAGTTGGATTGAAGGAGACAATATCACTTGGCAATTTAAGCCTAGAGGCAGCAGTCGTAATCCTTATATCCTCCGCAAGGATTCTGTGATCCTCAATCTAGTGCGCAATATCGCCAATCAAGGTTGGGAACGTCCCGTCTACTTTGCCAACACCATGCAGCCTTCAAGTTTTGTGCAGCTACAGGACTACTTCCGGATGGAGGGATTGGCTTATCGCGTAGTGCCAGTCAAAAAATCTGCCAATACGCCAGAAGATATCTTCTATGGTTGGATTGGACAGGATCAGATGTATGAAAACTTAACCGAGAAGTTTCTCTATACGAAATTAGACGATCCGGCAGTCAACTTTGATGAGCATATCCGCCAAGTGATCGTGGGTAACTATCGCAACGCTTTTTACCGCCTTGCTAACTCCTATGCGGGGCAAATCAGTAAATGGAATACCGAATCGGTCAATTTGGGTAAACTCCTGCAAGAAGAAGGCGCCAATATAGACTCTATTCAGACGGTGCGGGCTCAGTACGCTCGCCAAATAGAATCCAACCGCACTAAGATTGGAGAGTTATTAGCGTTCAGCGAAGCGAAAATGCCCCACAGCGTGATCCATCGTACGATAACGCTTATGATCAGCCAATGCCAAATGCTTGCCAATGCAGGCCTTCAAGAGCAGGCGCTCGCTGAATACGCCAACCTAGAAGCAGATGCCTTGGATTACCTTCGTGCACAAAAAGAAACGCAAGGGCGCAAATTTAACCCTGGGCAAAACAACTATTATCTGCAAGGCTTACTATTGGCTACCCAATATTATGCTAGGGTAGGGCAGGACGAAAAAGCAAATAACTTGGCCACTGAGCTGCAAACACTACTCGGCAATAATGTCGGTCAACAACTTATACAGCAAGAAAAATCTCGCCGCTAATCGAGGCAGAGGCATAGAGGAAGAATCATGGCGAAAAAAAATATCACCTACGGTCTACATCCCGTAATCGAAGCCCTAGAGGCAGACCAGTCTATCGACAAGATTTTTGTCCGTAAGGATAGCACACATGGTCGATTGCAGGAGATGCGCCGCTTGGCAAATGCCAAAGGTGTGCAGGTACAATATGTGCCTGATGTCAAAATCCAACGCTTGGCCGGAGATGCCAATCATCAAGGTGTAGTGGCGGTTATGGCGGCAATTGAGTACGCCTCGCTGGAGCCGATCATTTTAGCCCTCCAAGAAAAAGAGGAGATCCCATTTTTTGTCATGCTCGATGGGGTTACAGATGTCCGTAACTTTGGGGCCATCGCCCGTACGGCTGAATGTATGGGAGCACATGCGATCATCATACCGGTGCATGGCTCAGCGGCCGCTAATGCGGATGCGGTTAAAGTTTCGGCAGGAGCACTACACCATTTGCCGGTGTGTCGAGAAAATAATCTTGTCGATAGTCTAATGTTGATGCAGGCCTATGGTATCAAAAGCCTTGGCTGTACCGAAAAAGCAAGCGATACGATCTTTGAGCAAGACTTTAAAGAACCTATTTGTATTGTCATGGGCTCCGAAGAAAATGGTATTTCCAAGACGATGCTCAAGCGTTTAGATGTTTTGGCTAAGATCCCTATGACGGGCAATGTGGCTTCACTCAATGTTTCAGTGGCAGCGGGTATGGCGATTGCAGAGGCAGTACGCCAAAG
>JBCAWW010000430.1:0-5360 GCA_038534415.1 Bacteroidota bacterium
GAGCTTTCTTATCTTATGCTAAAGGACTGATTATGAGACGACAAATTCTCTGGGCTAAGCGTAAGCCAAAGCAAGCTTTTCAGCTGTTGGTAGGCATCAATATCGTTTTGTTTACGATTGCTTTCTTTTTAGGGCTATTATTTGGGCCAATTGATCGCACCGCGTTTTATATCGGTCAGCTAGTCATCGGCAGTATCATGGTCTTGACCTATTTTCTGCACCACTACTATAAATTTCGCCGTACGGGTCCCATTCCTGATAGCTTGATAACTGGTTTTCGGCTCCGGGTCCTGACCCTCAATCTCTGCATTTTTGGGCTTTTTGTGTTGAACGGTAGCGATTTAGTCTCCCCTGTTTTTGAAGCTCCAGCAGTCAAGCAGTCCATCGCCCAATCTGCGGCGGCACGTTCCTTGGATAATGATCCCGCCAATCAGTTCAAAAGACTCGAGCAGTTAGCCCTTTCTGTGCGTAATCGTGTCAAAAAGAATTTTAAGTCTCCTTTTGATGGCCTCAATGATACGGCCCGCCTGATCTTGTCCATCGTTTTTATCGTGGCAGCAGCAGCCTTATTAGTATTTGCCATCGCCTATGCTTGCGCCCTCGCCTGTACCGAAATGGCGGCAGTGGCCGGTATCTTGATGATCGGTGGTTTAGTGATGATCTTATTTGGCTTTCCTCTGATATTTACCCGCATTTGGGGCCTCAGAAGGGGCGCTAGACCCGGATGGGGCAAACTCTTTGGCTTAGCGCTGATTGGTATCCCCCTAATTTTTGGAGTAGGCCTTTCTCTCTTTGGGAGTAGCGTTCTACTTGGGTCGATAGTGGTGATTGCAATGGCGGTGGGGATGTCCTTTATCGCTAGAAGCATCCGTAGCAAACAGCTAGTTGAACCAGAAGAGGATTTGAGAGATTCCGGGGTAGAGAGGCAGCCATAAATGCACTTTTTGCAAAAATCTTTCTCTGCATGCCATCTTTGTCCTACTTTTTGCTTCTTTACTAAGTACCTATCATTGTTCTATGTGGAGAAAGCTTGGTGTATGTCTATGGTTAAATCTCGCTTTATTGAGCGGGTGGACCCAAAACGCTATTCAGCTCAATTCGCCTGCTGATCAGATCGAACTCCTGCCACATGTCCAAGTCTTTGTCGATTCGATGGAATCCCTAGGCTTTGAAGACATACGCTTTCAGCCCTTTCGTTCCCTCGCAGAGGATCCTCAAAAACTAGATCCCCAATATGTTTGGTGGGTACGTTTTGATATCCAAAATCAGCTTAGCTATCCCAGCAAGTGGATGCTTTATTCGGCGACGATTGGGGAGGCGGATATAAGGGTTCTCTCCGAGAACGCTTGGACACAGAGCTATCGCTCAGGTCGCTATGTCAAAGCGACGGATAAACCTTTCAATGAAGGCGATTTTCTACATGTGCCGATCTATCTTGAGGCCCAGGAATCGGTTACGATTTATATGCGCCTCCATGAGCTCAGTCTCAATCCGATCAAACTTGATCCTATTCTTTATGAGCGCACTTATTGGCATAGTGTCGATCAAAATCCACGAGGACCCATTATTATCTTCTTTCAGGGGATCTTTTGGATCATGATTATCTATAATCTCGTGCTGTTTTTTAGTATCAGATTTCGAGCCTATCTCTACTATGCGCTATATCTGCTGAGTATTTCCATTTTTGTGAGTTTTGCGGTCGGTTATATGGCCCGTTCGCCTTTCGGAGACCCAGTATTGCTTGAGCCTATTGGCCTGCTGGCTATGGGGTTGATCAATGTATTTTACTTTTTGTTTGGGCGTAGTTTTTTGCAGCTAGCTGAACTCCTCCCTCGCTGGGATCGAGCGATCCGTTATTATATCGGGATCAAAATCATGCTGCTATTGGGTTTGCAAGTAGTGATTGCGATCAATCATGATATTTCTGCCGCTGTCCAGTTTGAGTTTTTGATGCTTGGGATAGATGTGATTTTGAGTATTGCCTTATTTATTTCGCTCTTGCGCACGCGAAGTCGTCTCGGCCTATACTTTGTGCTGGGCTCAGGTAGCGTGATTGTGCTGGGGATGAGTCTGGCTGCCATCGGGCATCTCAACAATTTGCCCTACACCTTCGTGATTTTTCTTGGGACCATCGTAGTGGAGATTATCTTTTTCTCCCTAGGCTTGGGCTTTCGTATCCGCCAATCTGAAAAAGAAAAGCTTGCCGCGGAGCACGCCAAATTGCTCGCCCAAGAATCTCTCAATGAAGAGCTTTCCAAAATTAACACTGCATTCGGGCGTTTTGTCCCGCATAACTTCCTCAAGGCCCTTGGCCATGAAAGTGTACTAGACGTAAAGCTGGGAGATAGTGTAGAGAAAAAAGTAACGGTACTATTTGCAGATATCAGGGGCTATACTTCGCTTGCAGAGAAGATGAGCCCCCAAGACAACTTCGACTTTCTCAATGCTTTCTTAGGGCGTATGGGACCGATCATCCAAAAAAATGGAGGGTTTGTCAACCAATACTATGGGGATGGCATTATGGCTTTATTTCTGGATTCTCCTGCTCAAGCTTTACAGGCAGGACAGGAGATGATGGTCAAATTAGCTGAGTACAATGTAGCGAGGCAGTTGAAAAATAGAGCAGCCATCCGTATTGGCATCGGTCTGCATACAGGCCCATTGATGATGGGGGTCATAGGCGATACTTTGCGGATGGAAGCCGGAGTAGTTGCCGATACCGTCAATACCGCAGCCCGTATGGAAGGGCTTACCAAGCATTTTCAAAGTGGGATCATCCTTTCTGCGAGCACCTATTCAGAAATTGAAAATCCGGCACAATTTCCGCTACGCTATCTAGGTAAAGTGCAAGTCAAAGGTCGCCAAAGCGCCCTGATGATTTATGAGTCTTATGCTGGCGATACAAAAGTCCAGCAGCAGCTAAAGCAGCAAAGCCAAGCCGACTTTGAGAAAGGGCTAAATGCTTATTTCGACCAAGCGTTCAGCGAAGCTGCACATGCCTTTGATCGAGTACTCAAAACCAATCCTATCGACCCTACTGCTCGTCGGTATCAAGCCCTCGCTACGCGTTATCTGTTAGATGGCACTCCTGCAGATTGGGATGGGGTCGAGCGACTCGAGCAGAAGTAGCGCCTAAGCCCTTGTCTTTCGAGCTTTGTAATGTTTTGATTTTTGAATAAATTGTAAGGATTATAACGCCCCGCAAATACGATTCCTCAGCTTCCTGGCTATGAAAAAGGTTTTACTCCTCTTATGCCTATGCTCACTCTATAGTCTGCAATTCGCACAAAATTCTGACCGCTCTTGGCTTGAGACAGCCCTAGAGCATACTGAGTCCGGGCCTGAACGTGTAGACCTCTTGCTGAGATTGGCGGATCTGCTCCATACCAATTATCCCGAAGACGCCCTTGAATATGCTGAGGAGGCCGAAAGCCTCGCCAAGCGATTGAATTATGAGGTAGGCCTAGGCAGTGCCAAAGCGCAAATAGGTTATGCTTATCTACAACTAGACAAAACGAGAAGGGCCATTCGCAATATGGAAGATGCCCTGCCTTACCTACAAAAACTGGGTGATTCTGAATTATTGGTACCGCTCTATGAGCAACTCAATTGGGCCTACACTCATCAAGGCAAGATGCAAGAGGCGCGCAATTATAAGCAGCTAGCTTTAGCCATCAAGCAACAAGAGTTTGCGGATCAAGCGGCTGATCGCATTGTTGCGCTGGAGGATTCTGTCAGTAACAGCAGCCAAGCCGCGCGCCGCGCCCGCGAATTAGCCCAAAAAAGCCTCGCCCAAAGAAATGTCGCT
The DNA here is from genome assembly GCA_038534415.1 of Bacteroidota bacterium. GTDB lineage: Bacteria > Bacteroidota > Bacteroidia > J057 > J057 > JBCAWW01. The sequence continues at coordinate 3,809 of JBCAWW010000430.1, forward strand.
GAATCTGCTCTGCTAGAGCAAGAGGCAGCCTTATTGCAACAAGAACTCGAACTCGCTCATCTCCAAGAGGAGGCAGCCAAATTGGAGATGGATAAGATGCATCTCGAGATGGAGACCATGGAAAATGAGCTCCGTTTGCAAAAAGTGGAGCGGCGCAATTTCTGGTTAGGAGCGGGTTTTTTTGCTGCCTTAGCGCTTGCCTTAGGCATCTGGCAATGGTATCGCATTCGCCAAGCACGAAAAATGGCTGAAATAGAAAAACTTCAGCTAGAAGAGTTACGCAAAATAGATCAACTCAAAGACCAATTTCTTGCCAATACCTCTCACGAACTGCGCACCCCTCTCAACGGGATGATCGGACTAGCCGAGGCATTATATGAAGGAGTTGATAGTCATAGCCCTGAAGTGCGCAAAGAAAATCTGGCCCTAATTATCTCCGCTGGAAGACGACTGAGCAATTTGGTCAATGACCTGCTCGATTTCTCCAAAATGCAACAAGGCACCCTTGATCTGCAAACCCGAGCGGTAGACGTCAGATCATTGACGCAGATTGTGTTAAAAATCAACGAGAGCTCTGCCAAAAACAAAACTCTCTTCCTCAACAATTTGGTCCCTGAAGACTTGCCAGCAATTCAGGCCGATGAAGACCGCTTACAGCAAGTTTTGATCAATCTCGTCAACAACGGTATCAAGTTTACTTCTGAGGGAAGTGTTTCTGTATCGGCGAGGGAGAAAGGAGAGCGAATCCAAATCTCTGTATCTGATACTGGGATTGGCATTCCAGAAGATAAGCAAGACGCCATTTTTGAAGCTTTTGTGCAGGCAGATGGTTCTATCCAGCGCCAATATGGAGGTACCGGCCTTGGCCTTACGATTTGCCGTCAGCTCGTAGAGTTGCAAGGTGGACGTATCTGGGTAGAGTCGATTCCCGAAGAAGGAAGCAAGCAGTCAGGCACTACTTTCCATATCCTCTTACCCAAGGCAGCGCCCGAGGCTGAGGTGCATCACCCCGACAAAGCCGTCTATGAACCAAGCCCGCTGACCTTAAAGAGTCTTTTTGAAGCTCCTACTACGCCTGCTACCAATGGCGTCAGCCTTAGCCCTCCTACTGAAAATAGACCTTTCCACATCCTGATTGTCGATGACGAGATCATCAATCATCAGGTACTTAAGCACCACCTCGCCCATCCTAAATTTACCCTTACTGTAGCCAGTAATGGAGCCGAGGCTTTGGAGGCTTTGGAAAGAGAAGAAAAGTTTGATCTGGTCCTCTTAGACATCATGATGCCCCAAATGTCAGGCTTTGAAGTCTGCTCGCGCATCCGTCAAAAATATCTGCCCTCTGAGCTTCCTGTGATCATGATTACGGCCAAAAATCAAGTCGAAGACTTGGTCGCAGGCTTAGATCATGGTGCTAACGACTATATCGCCAAGCCATTTTCTCGCGATGAATTACTGGCGCGTATTCAGGCTCACCTCAACCTTTATCACCTCAATGAGGTGTCCATGCGTTTTGTACCAAATGAGTTTCTGAGTTCGCTAGGTTATGAAA
>JBCAWW010000431.1:0-5355 GCA_038534415.1 Bacteroidota bacterium
GCTAATAGTAGGCTGAAATATCTATAAAATCAGAAGCCGCTTTTTTGAGATTGTCCAAACTATTTTGGACCACACTACCACTCAGATCCAAAACTAAGGTTACATTATATTGAAACTCTTGGGGAGACTTGATGATTTTTCTAGCAGCTTCTGACTCCGAAACCAATAAATGACAATCATCATTAACCCCTTGTTCGTAAAAGCTAAAATCATCTTCTGTCAAATTAGCTACCCCGTTTCCATCTTTGTCATCTAATTTAAAAAAGATAGAAACCTTACCGGGATGAGCCGTATCAGGTCCAATCAAAGTTTGAAATGTGATGCCAGTACCAGCCCCCGTAAAGCAGGCATCCAAGCCGCCAAAGGAAGCACAGCCAACCCAAAAAGTAGCAATACCAAGAAATAGAAAAATCAGGAAAGAAGTCTTCATGTAGATTTGTTTTAGTGTCTACCTCTTTATCGGAATTGACATTTTTTTGTTACAAAAAGAGCAAAATAAAGCACCCCTAAAAAGAGTGTGGAAATTCCCAGTAATTGGAAAAGAAATTTCCACCACTATAAGCGTATCTACCGCAGCATTTATTTAATGCTAGCTCAACAAGCTTGCAATTGCTCCTCGCCAGTGATCAGTATCCATGCCTACGGCTGCCGCCTGCATTTTAGCCGCGATTTCCGCTGTGCAGAGATTACCAATGCTACCTTCATGTGTATGCGCGAGTTCACGCGCTGGCTCAAAGTTTCCCGCTTGGATTTGGAGCCCGATTTTTTTGTACGCTTCGCGGAACGCTAAGCCATTTAATACTTCTCGATTGACAACTTCTACGCTAAAGAGATAGTCATAGATCGGTGCTTCTAAGACATTTTCTTTGACCTGCACCTGCTCCAACATAAAGTTGCTGATATGCAAGCAGGCCTTGGTCTCTTCAATACCGGGTAGCAGCACTTCTTTGGTCAGCTGCAAATCTCGGTGGTAGCCCGAAGGCAAATTGGACGTCAAATGGCTGATGTTGGCCGGTAAGCTCATCAAGAGATTGGTACGCGCTCTGACCAATTCAAATACGTCGGGATTCTTTTTGTGGGGCATGATACTTGAACCGGTCGTCAGGCTGTCTGGGAAGGTCAAAAAGCCAAAGTTTTGACTCATGTATAGACAGACATCTGACGCCAATTTATTGAGCGTTGAGGCTATCGAGCCTAAGGCGTAGCCAATTAGTTGCTCCGTTTTGCCACGGCCCATTTGGGCATAGACTACATTAAAGCTGAGCGACTCAAAGCCCAATAAATCCGTAGTCATTTGGCGATTGAGCGGGAAAGAAGAACCATAGCCGGCCGCCGAGCCCAAGGGATTTTGGTCAGCAACCTTATAAGCTGCGGCCAACATTTGCACATCGTCAACCAATGCTTCGGCATAAGCCCCAAACCACAGCCCAAAAGAGGAGGGCATTGCCACCTGAAAGTGTGTATAGCCGGGTATGAGGATGTCCTTGTGCTTTTCGCTGAGGTGCTGGAGGGTAGTGAAAAGCGTTCGCGTGAGCGCCAATACATCCACCAACTCTTGTCTGAAATACAATTTCAAATCGACCAAGACCTGATCATTGCGCGAACGACCGCTGTGGACCTTCTTCCCGACATCACCCAACTTACGGGTGAGCATCAACTCCACTTGCGAATGCACATCCTCAATTCCATCTTCGATCGCAAAGTCTTCCGCTTCGATTTGGGCATATATTGCTTTGAGTTCTGCTTGCAGAACGCTCAACTCCTCTGCTTCCAAAAGGTCGATGGAGGCGAGCATTTCGATGTGAGCCAGCGTACCCAATACATCCCAAGGCGCTAGGTGTATATCCAACTCACGGTCTTTGCCTACCGTGAAGGTTTCGACGGCTTGGGCCGTGCTATAGCCTTTATCCCATAGTTTCATGCCAGCAAGGTAGCAGCAGCCGGTGGAATGTCCAATACAGAAGGCAGAATTTCGAACTTAGACATTTTTCAGTCCCTGCTGCCTAGAAGATTATATATGAGAACTTCCTCCCACCCTGCTTTGTCGTTCCGCGCAGCGGGGAGCAAAAATCAGCAGCCTCAAATCTAGAATTGTGCCTATCTTTCGAGCATGAAAGTTACTGAACAAGCCTTCACGGTTCGCGCCAATGAAGTCGATCGATACAATAGAGCCTCACTTTCGGGCATGGTCAGTCAGATGCAAGAAGTCGCTTGGCTGAGCGCCGAGGAACTTGATGCCGGGGTAGATCGCTTGCAAAGTATGGGTATCAGCTGGGTCTTGATCCGTTTCAAACTAGAGGTCCATCGTGCCCCCAAATTGAGTGAGCAGATCAAGGTACAGAGCTGGCCGAGCGGCAATGAAAAAAGCTTTGTTTATCGAGATTATCGGGTATATGACAGCTCCAGGCAACTCATCGCCTCGGCTACTAGTACTTGGTTGGTTTTGGATCTCAACAGTCGCAAGATGATCTCAGTACCTGAGGTTTTTCATGCCATCACTCAGGTGCCTAGCGATGTCGCGGCCCTGCCTAGAGCTCGCGAACGTTTTCGCCGCCCAGAAGGAGAGGGGCATAGCGTAGAGTTTCCCGTACGCTGGCATGACCTAGACGCAAACGATCACGTGAGTAACTTTTTGTTTTTTCAGTGGCCCTTAGAGGCGCTATCCTTGGACTGGCTGGCCAAGCGCGAATTAGTATCTATCGATTTGCTGATTCGGGCAGAAGGCGTTTATGGAGACACCATTATTAGTGAAGCCGTTCCGCAAGCGGAAGACAGCTACTATCATCAAATCAGACGTAAAAGCGATGGGCGCGAATTGGCTAGGGCGCTGTCGCGATGGCGGTAGAATCCGTCTCTGCACTCACAAAGTACTCCACTGGCTTAGGCTGTGGGCGATATTGCTCGCGACGCATCGGGATCGCCATCAAATCATAGACCACTTGGTGGATCCGACGACGCACCTTCAATTCGTTGATGCGGAAATTCTTTTCATCAGGGTGTACCCGATTAGAGAGAAATACATAAACGAGTTCGTGTTCAGGATCTACCCAGACGCAGGTCCCTGTAAAACCAGTATGGCCATAGCTTTCGAGAGAAGCACTAGGGGCGATATAGTAGTTGCGATGACGCGGCGGCTTGTCAAAACCGTAGCCACGGTGGCTACGATGACGTATCGTAAAACGCTCTACAGTACTATCGGCAAGATAGCGCTTGCCTCCATATTCCCCTCCATTGAGCCACATTTGCGCCAATACGGCGAGATCAGCAGCATTGGAAAAAAGACCGGCATTGCCAGAAACACCTCCTAGCAAAGCAGCAGTTGGATCGTGCACAGTACCACACAGCATTTGGTCTCGCCAGCGGTCTTTAGAGGTAGGTACTATCTGCTCTTGCTCAAATCGCTCTAGTGGTTTGTAGCCGATGGTGCGAAGGCCAAGCGGGCCATAAAACTCTTCTTGTAGATAGTCAGAGATCGGGGCCTGGTTGAGAGAATCGATCACCTGTTGCATCAAAATCATATTGACACAGCTATAGCGATAGCCTACTGTATCTGCCAAGGCAAGGCCTTTGGTGACATTCCAGAGCGTGTCTATCCAGTTTTCGCGAAGATAAAGTCCTTGCGCTACTGGCACAGAGTATTGCTCATCTGAGGCAAAATGATAGAGATCCTGATCATAATTGCGCTGATAAGGATGGATCGGCAGACTGGCTTGCAAACCCGAAGTATGGGTCATCAAGTCCTTGAGTTCGATATTGAAAACCCGGCTACGACGACGTTGACGGCCTTCCTTGATCCAAGTGCCGACGAGATAGGTAGAATCATTGTATTGGACGGTATCGACATCCGCTGCGAGGGTCGAATCCAAGACCATGCGTTCGCGGTAAGCGGCAAAACTCACGGCGTCTAAAGTATCATATTGCTTGTAGCCAGTGGCGATATAAGTGGGATCTTCAAAATAATTGCCGAGCTGGTCGCGTAATTTGAGCTTTTGTTGCTCATACATCTTCATACTTGCGAGGGTAGTGCCCGCGACTTTGGTGACAGATGCTAAATCATAGATATCACTGGTTGTGACCTCGTTTTTGCGAGAATAAGTATGAAAGCCAAAAGCCTTGTGATAGATCACATTACCATCTTTGGCAACCAATACCTGGGCTCCAGGCATGGCAAAACTAGCAATGGCTTCTTCGATAATGGCATCAATCTTGGCCAGACTATCGCTCGGGAAGCCTACATATTCGGGATCAGTATAAGCCAAACGGATTCTGGGGCTAAACTGAGTAGAATCTAATTTGAGGAGATCTGCTATCTCTGGATCGAGACCACCGGAAGCCGCCATACCACCAAAAAGGATCTGAGAACAAACCTGCTGTGCAATGACACCCGCATCAGGTGCTTGCAATACCACCGGAAGCTCTAAAAGAGAGCGGAGGGTTTCGGCTGGTGTAAAGTTGACCAGCGCAATTCGTCCTCGCTTGGCGAGTTTATGCATAAAGTGCTTGAGGTCATAATCATCATAGCCTTCCGCATTGAGGGCAAGGATGATTTGACTATTCTCTGGAATGGATCGCAATTTCAGATCTTCAAAACTGTCGACCTGCTGAGCTTTGATACTGGCGTATTTGCTCAGGCCTGCCACAAACTTAGACATCCGATTTCCTACTACGACAACGTAATAATTACTCGCCTGAAGGTCCGTAAACGGAATCAGCTGTTGTTCATTGCGAATCAGTGCCGTAGAGACACGGGTAGCTTCCCATTGGGAAACTTCGATAACAGGAACGATATACTGCGGCAAGGTGGAATCTGATACTTGCCCGTCTGTCCAGAGCGTGAGTTCGATTGTTGGCATCGACTCAGCTGGAGGTTCTTGGGTCCATACGATTCCAGTCACTACCGCCGCCAAAATGGGGAGGATCAGCAAATAAGTATGTTGCTGGAGGAATCGAAACATATAACCAGATTTTGTTCAATGTTAGGGAGAGCGAATACTCTGCCAGAATGCCTTACAAAGAAATGTATCCTATGTCTCAATTTACGGACGATTTACACCTTGATTCACACAAGCATTTTGGGTCACTATCGCTAAGTATATGACAGTCAAGTGCTAAGCAACTGTAAGTCAGTGATATATAATTATTTTTTCATCAAAAAATTGCACCAACAACCACCCACCAATCATGCCTGATTATCAACCGATAAGACAGGATTAGAGAACCATATTAGCAGCAATTTTAGCCGTTCATGCCAACTGGCAAAGTGGGGGGATCAATGCCTGCAAAAAAGCGGGCAAAAGCATGTTTTTTTTGCGCTTTAGGATCGAATCCTACAAATCTGTATCCAAAACTGATCAC
>JBCAWW010000432.1:0-5350 GCA_038534415.1 Bacteroidota bacterium
CATCCCTGCCAGCCCAACCGACAAAGAACGCTACCTAAAAGAATAGGCTAGCTGAGGTATATCGATTGCTGAAATAGTGGGAGATGTTGCAACTATCTCTAAACACGCGCCCTAGACCCGCAAAATTGGGGACTTGAACATAGAATTTGTACGCAGCATCAAATATCATTTTATGCAGATTGACAATTGGATCATCACCGTCGAAAACTTCAACCGTAAGGATTGGAACGCCGGCTGGCTGATTTCTGATATCATCCCTGCCAGCCCAACCGACAAAGAACGCTACCTAAATGAAAAGCTAAACCTACCATGAACCGATACCTCCTAACTGTATTTTTGGCGATGATTTTCCTGCCTACTACTTTGAGTCAGGCTCAGGGATTGGATTTTAATGACCGATTAGAGATATACCGGAAGGCTGACTTTATGCTGCGTCGGTACCAGAGTTTGCTGCGTCTGCTCTCAGACGCTCGCCGCAGCAATGAGCAAGCACGCATCGAAAAAAAAATAGCTTCTAGCTTTGATCCAGAAACCCCACAAAGGCTATTTCTCAGCGACCAAATTATCATTGAGAATGACCTCGTTCCGCGTGCGGCTGACCCCAAAGCTGATCGAGATGTACAGCTCAGCGAATACCTCCGTAAATTCAATCTCGAATATGTCAAGCAGCCCAAAGCTTCGATCTTTTTGACCCAAACCGCAGTGGGCAATCTCAATGAGGGAGATGAACTGTATCTGCAGATCCTTTTTCAGCGCAAATACGATAGCCACCATACTGTATATCCCAAAGTGCCTTATGAAGAGTTGGCGCGTCTCGTAGAGCTGCGACCGATCAAAAAGGAAGGGAGATGGGAGTTGTATATTTCAGGGGTTCGCTATGCTACTCCTGAGCAAATTGCCAAGATTGAAGCTGAAACTAAAGGAAGGGAGCTTTGTGCACAAGCCATACTAAGAGCGAAAGCAGCTGCGGAGATACGCGATTTTTTCAAAGCCGAAGAACTCCTCAAATACGTCAACGATAATGGCTGTAGCACTCCCGAATCCGAAAAGCAAACGGATCTCGTCAAACAAAAACTGGCGCAGTATCATGCCTATTTGATTCAAGGAGATGAAAGTCTCGAAAATGGTGCCCTAGATATCTCAAGAGCCTTTTTCCAGCAAGCCAAAGCGGTAGTGCCACGGTCTACTGAGGCGCAGCTGCGCTTGATACGGGTGGAGGATTTATTGGTCCAAGTAGATGAGGAGGTCCGCCAAGGCGAACGCTTAGCCAGTGAAGGAAAATATCAGTTGGCCTTACAGCATTTGCAAAAAGCTTTACGTCTGCATCCAACGGCTGATGCTTTAGAAAGAAGAATCAAGGAGGTGGAGTTTGACAGCCGAGAGGAACGGTATCGCCAGCTTTTGGGGGAAGCCGATCTCGCTTATCAGGTACGGGACTACCGCAAGGCACAAAATAGCTATGAGCAGGCCGCGGCACTCCGGCCGCGAGAAGCCTATCCCCAACAACAGCTCAATCAAATCGCTCGGATTGTGGGCCCCTTGGTCACTGCCGAAGCTACCTATGACAATGGTGATTTTGATGAGGCAATCAAACTGTTTAAGGACATCGAGACAAAAAATCCTCAGGCTCCTGAGCCCAAGGAAGGGATCGCCCGCTGCTATCATCAAAAGTATCTGCAAGACCCTAGAGAACGCTATCTCGATGAGGCCAGAGAAAGCATTGACGAAGCGCTTGCACTTTCGCCTAGATATGCCAATGCCGTACAATTGAGTGCTCAGATATACGAGACCCAAAAGGACTATGCCAAGGCCATTGAGGCCTATACAACTCTCCAAGTTTTTGATACCAGCTCTACGGTCTACCACTACAAGATCGGGCAGATGCATGAGCAAATGGGGGATTATCAAACCGCCCGCAAAAGCTATCAAAAAGCCATTGTTGATGTCGATGATGCTACGGCAGCCGAGATTCATGTTCAGATGGGCAAATTGTTATTATACCGGCTTCGCCGAACGGATTCCGCCTATCAAGCCTTCGAAGCGGCCATTAATCGCGACAGTAGCAAGGCAGAACCTTTTTATATGTGCGCATTGACAGCCCTGGGCAATGGCGAGCATCAGCTTGCTGCTACCAACTATCAAAAAGCCGCGCTCCGAGGCTTGGCGCGAGACAGTATCAAGTCTTGGCGCAATAGAGTGGGTAAAATCTTTACCCAAGGCCGCGTTCAATTTGGTTATAAGCAATACAAAGCAGCCGTTTATAAATTAGAGCAAGTAGTCGCCCTTGACCCTCGCAATTCAGCCGCATGGTTTTGGAAAGGGCAGGCCCATTATGAGCAAGCCCAGCATGCGCTAGCTGTCGATTGCTACTCCACTGCGATTGCGCTCAACCCCGCTTATTATGAAGCCTATTACAAACGAGGTTTGGCCTATAAAGCCCAGCCCAATAGCGGCCAAAGAGCTCTGGAGGATTTTACGCATGTGATCTCTCAACATCGCGCCGATACCGCCCAATGCTTTGCCGAACGCGGAGATGTATATTTCGCCCTAGGCAGTGAAAATGAATTTCCAACCATCGCCAGAGAATATTATCTCAAAGCCTTGAGTGATTATCTCAATGCGGTAGAAGGATATCCCGTCAAAGCGGAAATTGAGCATAAATTGAGTAAGCTCTATTATCGCATGGAGAAATATGATTATGCTCTTGAATACGCCAACAAAGCCATCAAGCACAATAGCGATATGGCCGAGGCCTATTACTTCCGAGGCTTGACCTATCTCAAGACCAATCAGCTGAGCAAAGCGCAATCTGACTTCAAAAAGGCGACCCAAGAGCGTAAAAGCTACAGTCTGGCCCAACTTGGCCTGGCCATGAGTCAGTTGGCTTATCGCCACGCTAAGGATTTGAAAAAGGCGATCTTTATGCTAGAAACCGCCCGCAATGGCTTTAACCGAGATGGTTTTCAGCCAGAAATTGGTGGTATGAGTGTCAATGAGGCCAAAGCCACCGCTTCCTTTTATCGTGCCTACGCTCAATATCTTTTCATGCGGCTATATCCTAGCCAATCCGATAGTCGCATTAGCTGGAACAATGCCTTGAACGATTGCGAAACCGCTGCCCTCTATGGTCGAGGCAATGTCGAAATCATGAACGACATCATGACCCTCAAGGGTTTGATTATTCTTTCCAATGGCCAGCTATCCGAAACCGAAAAGGCAGCGGAAAGCTTCAAGCGTATTCTCGCCGAAACGCCGGAAGACTCATGGGCTAAATATGGTTTAGCGGCTTGTAAACTAGTAGAGGGAGAAACCTCTCATACTGTCTTGCCGATGCTAGAAGAAGCCTTTGAAAAGAAAGAAATTAGCTGGTTGGAAATCAGTCAAGATCCCTGGCTCAAAAATATCAAATCGAGTGCGGGCTTCCGTAAGCTCCGCCGTCAATATCTCGCTCCTATGACGGGTCCTTTAGGCTCACTTCTAAACAACAACTAAGCATGAAAAAAGCCATTCTTATCTCTAGTCTGCTAGCTTTTTTTAGCTTAGCAAAAGCGCAGTTTTTTCCCGGCCTACAGCTAGACAATTACGGCGGCATCAATAGCCAGTTGGTTCAGCCAGCAGAGATTGCTGGCTCTGTCATCAAACTACAAATTAGTTTAGGGGCTTTGACTTACAACCACCAAGGCGACCTGCAGGGCTTCAACGGGAGCAATGGCGGAGGAGTTGAGGGTAAAATGTTGCGGATGCAGCCCGCTACCCTTGGCCAACGTGCGGGGCTCGATTATCATATCAATCCTCAAGGCTACAGCATCCAAACCCAACAGTCGATTGCTGGCCCAGCTTTGAGTCTTTCTCTCAAAGGAGGTTGGGGCATAGGTATCCATACCCGATTACGATCGTTCCACGAAGTGGAAAACCTCCCTCTAGACCTCTTCGCTGCCCTAGGCCAAACTGGGGATAGCATCCCGAGCAATCAATTGACCAATGCCAATAATCTTCGTTTGAAGAGCCTTATGTTTGGCGAAATTGGTTTTAGTATTGGGGGCGTTTTGCTAGAAAGTCCCACCCATGCCTTGAAGTTTGGTTTTCGCTACAAAATGCTGCTTGGTGCCAATGCCCTATACTTTCAAGCCAATAATTACGAATACGAATTTGCCCCTAATGGCAATTTGCGACTATATGAAATCGATGCTCTTTATGGTCATTCTACCCGCTATTATGATGGTGCCGATTCCTGGTCGCAGGACCTTGGTATCAGTAAAGGCTGGGGCGGTGATTTAGGCTTTGTTTATGAATACCGTCCGCACGCAGTACGTCATAGTACAGGTCTTTGGGAGGAGGCCAATCTGCGTGAAGACGAAACCACCTATCTCCTCAAAGTAGGCCTTTCGATATTGGATATGGGAAGCATCCAGTTTCAGCGTTCTCCCATCAGTGAAAATTTTAGCCGCAATGGCATCATCCCTTTGGTGATAGATAGTCTGTTTCCACGGCCCGTGACGGAGATAGATACGCTCATCAGTGCGGTCACCGACCTGGAAGGGGGGAGCTCCAATATGCGGATGAGTCTACCACGCTATTTGTCATTGCAGGTAGATTATCGCCTCACGCAAGGCTTCTATCTCAACGGTATCGCCTTAATCGCTCGTCAGAGTGGTAGTGGGGTGAGTCCGGTGGGAATATCAATGCCGAGTCGTTTTGCCTTGACCCCACGATATGAAGCCAAACGCTTTATGCTCTCCCTGCCCATATCCCTGCTCAGAGGACCGACCGCTAGCCTCGCACAAACAGGTTTAGGGATGAGGTTAGGCCCCTTTAGCATTGCCTCCAATAATCTATTTAGCGCCTTTGCCAATCAAAACGGCCTAGAGAGTCTCGAAGCGATGATGAGTGTGCAGTTCAATCTCAATAAGAAGAAACCTTAACAGATACTGCATCAAATAGAAAGATCAAAGATCAGCGGATTCTTAAAATGGTTGTAGGGCCTCCATCGATATTTGATCCGGAATAAATTTGTTGATCTTCTTTATATGAAGATAACCATCGCTTTTTATGTTTGATTTTGACGCAATAATGGATGGGAGGAGAAATCCCTCGAATTCTTTATAGTCCGAAAAAGAGGCCTCACCTTTTACAAATCTGAACTTCTCGCGGACAGTATATTCTACCTTGAGGATCCTTTTAGTTTTGACATCTAACCAAATTGCATACTGATCTATGTCTTTCTGAGGTTCAATTTGATTCCAAGAGATAATTACGCCTTCTGCTTCAACTCCATCGATAATTTGCTTACCTAAATAGTCTATCACATTCCCTTCAATAATTCTGTTAGGAAATTCAATGAAATATTGAC
>JBCAWW010000433.1:0-5347 GCA_038534415.1 Bacteroidota bacterium
ATTTTCGAAAGGCCTATGATTGGAATCTTGAGATGGGCCATCTGGAAATAATAGAGGGCCGAATCAGCATTTCTTAACATATAATGAGCGCCTCCCAAATAGCCCAGCGTATAACCAATATCTACCCTTGAGTTTTTGGCTCGCTCCAAAGCATAGCATTGGTGGAAATAATCAAGCGCTTTCTCACCTTCTTGTAACTCCAAGAAGAGGATCCCGATATTGCCGACGATATGGCTTTTATGATTTTTGGGCGCCCAGTCCAAGGCCTTAAAAAAATGGGTAGAGCTCTCGGTGTACTCGCCCGCTTCTTTTTGGATGAGAGCAAGATTATTGAGGCTTTCTGAATAGCCTAAGCTGTCTTTGAGATGGAAAAAAGATTCACTGCCTCGACTGCAGTATTTGAGTGCCGAGTCCGCTTGGCCCATGTGATGGTAGGTCATCCCCATGTAAATATCGTTATTGGCGATTTCGTCGGCTTTGCCTTTGTCTGCGAGGAGGACTGCCGCTTCGCGGAACGCTACTAATGCTTGGGAGTAACGGCTAAATATATCCTGTATGATGGCCAGATTGCTCAGGCTGAGGCCCAGTTGGCGCTGATCCTCCAACTCACGAGCGAGGTTGACCGCTTCTTGAGCCGCCTCTCTCGCAGCTTCATAGCTTTCGTTTTCGAGGACTTCACTGAGTGCGCGCAGGGATTCGATGCGTTCCACGCCAGTGGTCTTGCTTACTACTTGACGCAAAGAATCTACCGGATCTGACTCTGCCCAACACAAGAGGGGCAGCAGCAAAAGAAAAAGAGCTAGGTTTTTTCTTGCTGAATACATATTGCTTCAAAAATTGGGACGATACGTTCGGCACAGCCGGCTACCACATCAAAGAAAGCCCAATCTCGAGTGGAGCGACCCGAGGGTTGACGTAGCCATCTGGATGCACAGAAGCATCGCTAAACGTATCGAAGACATCTGAAATTCGATAGGAAGCATAAAGTGCTGCCCATTTATAGCCTAAACGTAGGTAGGCACCATATCTTACTCTTTGAAAGTCTCCTTCTTGCTCGAGGCCTTTGTCTTTGAGGACTCGGGTGCGCACTCCAGTCTCGCGCTCAGTCAGGTATTGAGCCGAAAGCATATAGCCTGCATAGCCACCGATTTCGGCAAAGACCAATGGATCATTGTCTTCGTCCTTGGTGATATTCCAGTACAAGCCGACTGGCAGCTCGATGAGGCCTAGTCGATGTTTTTCGGATACGAGGGGTTCATTTTCATCCAGACTTGTCGGGAAGGTCTTGCTGCTACTTTGGGCGTAGTCATAGATCGTCCAGGCGTAGCCGGGCGTGAGACGAAGTCCTAAAGTATTGTCACCAAAGGGGACCATAAATCCGGCTCCGATAAAGTAAGTTCCTGAGCTAGTACCCGCCACTGGCACAGTATCTTGCTCCGTTTTGAAGCCATTGGTTTGATACATAAAGCCCCGATTAAATACGAGTCCGAAGGTACGTGGCGGATCAGAAGGAAGGTTGACAGAATCCTCTTCGACGTAGACTTCTGTTTCTAAACTATCAGCGGGTATTTCCTGTGCGAGTAGGTTGGAGCCGAGTAAGGCCACAAACAGTATGTGCAGGAATAGGTTTTTCATATTGCGTATTATTGTATCAAAGGTAATCAAACTCAATGAATCGATTTAATATAAGAGTGTACGGAATCTATCTCAAGGATGGTCAGCTTCTGGTTACGGATGAAATTCGTTTTGGGATGAAGATGACCAAACTTCCTGGAGGAGGCCTTGAGTTTGGAGAAGGCCTTGCCGCCGCCTTGAAACGAGAGTGGCAAGAGGAGATGAAGCTCGAGATCGAGGTTGGCGATATTTTTTATGTCAATCCTTTCTTGCAAATCTCTGCCTTTAAACAAACGGATGAAGTGCTCTGTCATTATTTTTGGGTGCGTCCTTTGGAGCCTTTTAATGTCCCGATTACTGAAAAAGCCTTCGATTTTGAAACGGATGAGGACGATCAACAGCGATTTCGCTGGATATCTTTAGCCCAACTCACCGAAGAATCCTTTACCTTCCCGATCGATCGGTCTATGGTACCGAAGTTGAAGGCTTATATTCTGGATAAAAAATTACAATTTTGATTTTGTTGCGACCTGAGTTTTGGGGTTGCGACAATTCACACCCACTCTAGCTTCATTATCGCCCATGTCTTCCTTTTGGCGTTCGGTAACGACTCTGATTTCAGGCAATCTTTTGTCTCAGGCGATCAGTGTGCTGGGCTTGATCGTCTTGGCGCGGCTGTATTTGCCGGATGCTTATGGGGTTTTTGGCTTTTTTATCGCCAGTGTAGCCGTCATGGTCGTGATTGTCAACGGTGGTTATGAGATGGCAGTGATGCTCCCCCGCGATGCGGAACGCGCCCACCAATTGGTCCTCCTCAGTTGCCGTATTGCCATAGGCTTAGGACTTGTCCTGATGCTGCTATTTGTACTATTTGGCGATGTTTTTATCACATGGGGGCAAGTCGAAGAAATGGGCCTTTGGTACTTCATGATTCCCCTCAGCATCCTGCTCGAAGGTCTCGCCCAACCCTTGCAAATGGCCCTCAATCGCCAGCAGCAATACCGTCTGATGTCAGCTAGCAAAGTCGTCCGTTCGGCTCTCACGGTTGGTTTGAGCATGGCTATGGGCTGGCAAATGAGTGATTTCAAAGGGCTGATCGCGGGCTATGTCTTGGGGCAGTTGGGCTATATGCTGCTCTCATATTGGGGGTATAAGCGTTCTGCGAAGCCGATCACCCTCAAAGACCTCTGGACCGTACAAAGGAGTGCGGCAAAGGAGTTTAGAGACTTTCCCATTTACGGCATCTTGAGTGGCTGGCTGTATACTGCGGCAAAGCATTTACCCTTCTTTTTTCTGCCTCGCTTTTTTGATGCCTCCGTCAACGGTCAATTTACCAAAGCGGAGCGGGTGCTCAACCTCCCACCCGTATTGGTAAGCATGCCGGTAGGCCGGGTGTTTTATCGCGAAGCCACCCGAGTGGCCCAAGAAGCTCCCGAAGCACTGGCTGGTCTCACGAAACGCACCTTCTGGCAATTGGCGGGATTAGGTTTACCCGTTTTGATCGTCATCATGCTCTGGGGACCTGAAATATTTAGCCTCGTTGTAGGAGAAGTCTGGACCGAAGCGGGTGAATATGCACGTTGGCTTATGCCTTGGCTCTACCTCACTTTTATCGCCTCTCCCCTCTCCTACCTGATCGATATCAAGCGCAAGCTCAAGGAGTTTTTGTGGTACAACATCTTTCAGTTTGTGGTCAGATTGGCAGCACTTTTATACGGCGGCTGGTATCTGAGTCCCATAGAATGCATGCAAGTGTTTGGCGCGGCCGGAGCTTTTACGGTAGCGGTGCAGATTGGGTATTTGCTGTGGTTAAGCATGAATAAATAATTTTTATTCTTACAGCCCTTTTTCGCAAAAAGGGCAGCAATCCCGATCCCGAAAGTCGGGATCGGGAGGCCCGTGCGAAGCCATCGCAGCAGTCCGGCCCCCGAGTGCACGGCCCCAGCCAAGGCCCCTTATCCAAAAAATTAAAGCGCGTAGGTCACGTCCGCCAATAGGGAAATGGAGAGGCTTGAAGGGCAGGATTTTGTCGGACTAGCTTTTTTGTCCTTTTGTAGCGATGACAAAAGGACAAATCATTAAAAATATAAAAGAGTAATTTAAGGCTGATTCAAAGCAATCTTCCTAACCACACTTACAGATCCAAGCTGGACTCTGAGCACATAAATACCACTCGGCAAATCCGGATACGCCAATGCGTAGCGGGTAAGCTCATCTGGAAGAAGCGCGATTTGCTTTTTGACACGGCCAGAAAGATCAATCAAGTCGATGGTACCTGCTTGGGTGATACCCTCAGCTAAAGCGATATCGATATAGGGCCCATCAGGACTTTCAAAAAAGCTAATCTGCAAAGGGATCAGATTGGCAAATAACTCTCTAAAGTCATCCAGATGCATTTGCGTATCAGTACCATTGACCGAGCCCCAAGAAGCACTTACTTGATTACCGTTGACATTGAGCCAATGCAGCCCACACACGGAAATCACATAATCCCCTTCTTTCTCTTTCTCCGTCCCATCATTTCTATCTTTCCAATCATCTGGCCTTGGACCCAAGGGACCATTGATCCCTAGGATGTAGGTCTCACCGTCTTCAAAGGTTTCGGTATAAAGTCGACAGAGATAGCCAACATCTCCCCATACCGTAACACGATCAGCAATGGGAGAGCCTGAAAACTGCTCTAAGACCTTGATCTCCATGCCATGATTGACCTTTTTGATTTTTTTGGCCATCACAACCGTCACCTCTGGATGTCCATTGGCAACATAAAAGTCTTCACTGCCCCAGCACGAACAAGCATATGCTTGAGGCAAAAAGGCACTAAGAATAAAAAAAGTAAGTAATCGTGTAAACATAGTTAGCTGCTTTAAGTGCTTGTGTTATGAATTGTCAAGGGCAAAATCACTCACCCTACATTCAATCAATAAAACGGAAGCCACTTTTAAACCGCTGCATCAGGGGGCTAATCTTTTGGTTTGCCACTTACCGTCGACCTCTTCGTAGACCAAACGATCATGCAAGCGGCTTTTACGTCCCTGCCAAAACTCGATATAGTTGGGCACTACTCGATAGCCCCCCCAAAAGTCAGGTCGAGGAAAGCTTTCTTGCTTCGCAAAACGCTCCGTCACTTCCGTTACGCGGGTCTCTAAAATATCTCGATCTACGATAGTCTCACTTTGCGGAGAAGCCCAAGCCCCCAATCTACTGCCCCGTCCGCGCGATTGGTAATAAGCATCAGATTCCTCGGCCGAGACTTTTTCGATGCGGCCTTGGATGCGAATTTGCCGCTCCATCGTGGACCAAAAAAAGGTCAGCGCAGCTTTGGGGTTGGCGGCCATTTCCTTCGCTTTACGACTCTGATAATTGGTATAAAAGGCAAAGCCACGTTCATCAAAGCCTTTGAGCAATACAATCCTGGCCGAAGGCTGCCCCTCTTTGACTGTCGAAAGAGTCATCGCATTTACCTCGTGTACCTCTGCCTCTACTGCCGCTTGAAACCAGCGTTCAAATTGCTCGATAGGGCCTTGGGCAAGATCCTCTTCCAGCAAGGCGTCCTTGCCATAATCGATGCGTATATCTGCGACTTTTTTGCGTATGGACATGCTATCGTTTGTTGTTGTTGTGATGGGTAATTAAGGAAAAACCAAAAAGTATACACTTAACGAAATTGTGTATAAGACTTTAATAGGGATTTGAACTGATCTTTGTAACAACAAAAATAAAATAGAAAAAC
>JBCAWW010000434.1:0-5339 GCA_038534415.1 Bacteroidota bacterium
AGGGCTTGTTAGCAGACTGCGCGATTATTGCTTTGCTAGATGTAGATAGCGGGATAGGCGTTCAGCACGGCTGGGAAAATATCAGTGGCCCTTATAAAGTTACTCAGTCAGATCGTACTATCATCCAAAAGCTCGATGGGCAAATTGCTTTTGAGGTATATAAGGAGGTTGTCGAAAAGGCTTCTGGGCAGGTATTTTCGGATGATAACTTTTTTGATATCGCGAAAGGCTACCCCTTTGGCATCAACCGCTTAGGAGATGAAAAAATCGTTCGGGACCCAATTGTGGTGAATGAAGCAGGCGGGCTGGTTTGTGTCGGAGAAGTGCCGCAAGATAGCTACGTTTATATCCTTAAGGGAAATACTACTTCTTTGGTGTTTGCGGCTTCAAAAGCGCGCGCGCTCGGTGAATACTCGTTCCCCGCAGGGGCAAAAGCCCAAACCCACCTTTTCATAGACTGTATCTCTCGAGTCCTTTTTATGGAGGATGAATTTTATCGAGAACTGGAGGCAGTATATGACGAAAGTACGCCGCTAATTGGGGCGCTGACTTTGGGGGAGATCGCCAATTTTGGCAAAGACTTTTTAGAGTTTTACAACAAAACGGCAGTACTCGCTGTGCTTGGGGTATAAAAAAAGGCTGCCTCGAAAGGCAGCCCGTACTTGGTTTTTGTATCTATGTCCTAATTATTGTCGTCGTCTTCGGAATCATCAGTATTAGCCTCATCGGCACTACTTTCTTCTCCCCCACGGCGAAATATCTTTGGTAGCTTGACATCAGGCATTTTTACATTAGGCATATTGACCGCTGGGATACGATCTCTCAAGTCTGGCTTGAGCAATTCCTTCATGCGTTCGTCGGCTCCTCGATCACGCGAAATCTTATAAGGCGTGCGGCCAAACGAATCCCTGATACCCATATCTGCGCCTGCTTCGACCAAACTTCTGGCTACATCGTAATTGATTTCCTCCGCGGCATAGTGTAAAGGAGTCATTCCTGATTCGCCCAGAATATTAAGGTCGGTGCCATTATCAATCAGGTTTTCGACTACTTCATTTTGCCCTTCTCTAATCGCTTGATGAATAGGGTGCTGACCTCGGCGGTTGAGCTCAGTATATTGATAATCTAAACTAGAAAGGTACTCTGCAATTTCTTTTTGCCCTGCTTCCAAAGCTCGGTGAAGCGGGGTGTTGCCTCTCGGATCCATGGCTTCTAAAGGATGGCCACCTTGGGCTAAAGCCTCTACCAACTCAAGATTGCGTTGATCAACCGCCAAGTGAAGCGCCGAATAGCCATTGGCATTGGTCTGAGCAAGGTCGATGGCGTCTTGCTTCATGAGCGCTGCGACTACTGGTACTGCTTTGGCTTCGACTGCACTAAAGAGGATGTTTTCTCCATCTATGGGGCGATCGACAGGCAACTGCGCCGACTCTAGCATTGCGACAGCTAACTCCCAACGATTGTTTTTCAAAGCATAGCTTAGATAGGAATCGCCATTTGGATGCTGACGTAGCGGCAGCTCCGGGTCATAGCGCAAACTTATTTGGATTTGCTCATTAAGATCGTTTTCGAGGGCATAAGTAAATAGCTGACCCGCTAACCAATCTGCATCTTCATCTCCTTCCGCAGAAAGGTACTTAAGCGCATCCTCGGGATTGGCTCCTTCACTAAACAATTGCTTGGTGATTTCTGCATTTTGCTTATCGCCTGCAATGGCCAAAGCCGTTGCGCCCTCTCCATTCGTTGCATTGACATCAGCGCCGCTTCTGAGCATCAGTTCGCTGATCTTGCTATCACTTTCTTCGATTGCCTTCATGAGTAAGGTATTGCCCTGGTCATCACGAGGATCGGCTTTTGCTCCTGAGCTGAGAAAGAGTTCTAGTAGTTCCATCTCGCCATCGCGATATGCGATCAGCATGGCTTCTGACACATCAATCGACTCGTCTGCGTCCTTAAGGAACAATCTGAGCACCTCCTTAGAACCAGAACGAGTGGCGCTGAGGAGTGGGGTTTCTCCTTGGTCATCGGCAATATCAAAACGAGCGCCGCGGGCGATTAGGCTGGCAGCTGATTTAGGTTTGTTTTGACGAGCCGCTTCAAATAGCCAAGGTTGGGCCGGGCCGCCTTCGGCGGAACGCGTATTCTCAGTGCCAGCTAACAACTCTGCGATCAAACTGATTTGTTCTCCTGCGATAGCGGTAGCCATGAGGCTCTTACCGTTGACTTCGGTGCTAGCGTCGATGAGCCCTTTGCTGATGGCCTCTTTGAGAAGGCTGCTTTTACCTTCAGCGATTTCGGACTCAATTGCTTCGAGCAATTTTTCTTGTAAACCATTGCGCAAGCGCAAGGCATCTTCGTTTTTGGGTTCAATGGATAAGGCCTTGTTGAGATAAGGCAAGGCTTCGATGGGTGAGTCCACAAAGCGAGCGGTCATCACCCAAACGTCTGCGTTTTCGGGATCTTCCTCTTGGGCTTTGCCAAGTAGTTCTTGACTACGACGTAGGAAGGCTTCCTCCTTACTCATCTCGTAAAGTTTGTATTTACGATTGACGAGCGAGACATAGTTTGGATTGGACTTGATCGGGGCAGTCGCCTCATCTGCTTTACAAGGTACATCCGCGCAGTTGAGCGTAGCGTCAGGCGCTTTTTCTGGCTCATAGATGCGGAGGCGCGCTTCTAAAGAGGCTTTGCGAAGGCGTTCGCCTAATTCGGTTGCGCGGCAATCATACCATTGGAAACGTTCAAAGGCACAGGCTTCTGCGTTTTCATCGGTAGCGTCTAGTGCCAGTTTTAAAGACGCTTCTTTTTCGCGATCCGCTTCCATGAGGTCGCGTTGGTAGCCTTGCTTGAGGACTTGAACCAAGGCGCTATAGGCATCTCTCTGTCCGAGGATTTTTTCGACCTCATCTATTTTATCGTTTGCAACGGAACGCCTAGGTGAGAGCGTCCGCGCTTCTTCGTAATAGCTCTTAGCGCCATCAAAATCATAGACTTCCATGGCTGCATCGCCTTTTGCGATTAGTTCGTCATATTCGCCTGCATTGGCTTCATTGCGGGCTGAAAACTCCGGTTCTGGTTCCTCAGTACTGCTTTCCCAGCCTTCGCCAAACTCTACAGTAGGAGTAGAAGTGCTGCTTGGGGGAGCACTCGCTTCTGGGCTACTATAGCGAGAGCTCTCGCGTTCGAGAGGGGCGGGTTTGCTAATGTTGGCATCAGCGAGGATTTGGCGTTCGCCACCAAATACGACATCGCGGATGCGTAGATTTTTGAGTTCTAGATCTGCGATCTCGAAAGCATCGGCGGCTTCGCCGGCAGATAGGCGCGGGAACATTTTACGCAGGCTCCACTCATATTTGATCTCAGGCCCCCAATTGCCACCATGTGGCGGGGTTGCGCCCATGTCAAAGCGGAGCGTACTGACTTTGCGATCGTCAGCATATAGATCAGCTTCTAAGACTAAGGTAGAAAAGCTCAGACGATCAATCGATCTGCCTAGCTCAGACATGGCAATACGTTTGCCATCAACATAGTAATCGCGACCGAGATACCATTGCATAAAAAATAATTGCTCAGGCTCGCCTTTGCTGTCGCTAAAAGTCCACTTTAATGTAAGACTTTCTATTTCAGGACCACTTTCACCATTGGCCGGCGTCCAATCACGGATGTTGGCCGTTCCACGATGAGTGGTAGCAAGAACATTGAGGCTTAAGAGTAAGCCTCCTAAAACAAATAATGATCGGAGATAACGCATATAATTGAGACGGGCTATTTGCTATAAGTTACTATTTATTGTTGAGCGGTTGAATTGTTGATTTGTGGTTTAGAATAATAGATTCGGCACCTCAAAATTTCAATCCATCTCCCCTTCAACTTTCCTGCTCTGCTTGCTCAAAGCCTATACATCGACCTACGGGTTGAGGTGGATATTTCGGAAATCGAGCATCTTCTTTGCTGCGTCCACACATCCAGAAGGTGCTTCCTCGACGATTTTGGGTCGTACGGAGGTGCTTGCATTGCGCACAGAGGGAGTGAGGCCACATCGTTTTCATTCTTATAGACAGTTAAATATACATAAGGCTGCATCCGCGCATCTCGGCGGTATCCAATCTTCCTAATACTTCAAAACTGCCATCTGCATAAACTTTACCGATATCATCTGTCGCGATGAAGGCGCAAGAATGAATATTGGCTAAATCCACAATATGCAGACGACCAGAAATGCCCGCGGGTTGCAAGAGGGTATTGAGATGGATGTCTGTGGTGAAGACTTGCATCCAAGGAGGACAAACAAATCGCCCGTCTTCGCGCGTATAAGCCTGACTCAAGAGTTCGGTCATGCCATACTCCGAATGGATCTGCGGCACGCCAAAACCCTCGCTCAGGATTTGATGCAATTCGCTACGTACGATTTCTTCTTTACGACCCTTCATCCCACCCGTCTCGATGATGATGGTATCAGTTGGCAGTTGTAAGGGGAAGCGTTCGGCGAAGTCGAGTAAAGCAAAAGCCACTCCAATCAGTAAAATAGGCTCGCCCGCTTCTGAGGCTTCGATCAAGGCTTTTTGCAGCTCTGCAAAATTGTAGAGGTAAAAGCCGCTGCCCGGCAAGCCGAAGGTTTCTATCCAATGTTTGCTCATATAGACCAAAGAAGAGGTCTGTCGCTCGAGATAAGAGGGGAGCAGGGCCAGGACTTTGTATGAGCGTTCCGCGAAGCGGTGATGAAAACCTGCCAATAAGCTCCGCTCATAGATCCGCAAATCGCGAACATGATGCTTGGATGGCGCTTGGCCAGTCGTACCGCTGCTTTCGAAGGTAGTTTGTGCCGTCCAAGTGTCACCAGTTTGGACCTTGAAGTGTTTAAAAAAAGAAATCGGTAATGAGCTCGGTCCAGAGACTTGAATGCCGTCTGCGTACTCCCTTAAAAGAGGATTGTTTTGATACTGCCAAGCCCACAGCTCATCGCGCAAAAGAGCGAAGTCTGTGTGTCCAGCGAACATCCGATCTAAGAAGTCGTTTACAGCAAAGTCGGGCATGGGTTGGGGCTTTGTCCTTAGCGCAAAAGCGTTTACCTTAGTTAGTAACAAAAATACGAAAGATGAATTGGCAAAGCTATATACATACGGATTCAAATATTCTCGCTGCTAAGCCAATCATTAAAGGTACAAGAGTCTCTGTTGATTATTTGTTAGGGAGATTGGCAGATGGTTGGTCTGAAAAACAAATTTTAGAAAATCATCCGACGCTTAAGCAAATACATTTGCAGGCAGTTTATGCATTCATGGGTTAGCTTAAAAACATCAATTCTAGGAAAAAATCGCCCAAACCAAAACCTGATAAAC
>JBCAWW010000435.1:0-5339 GCA_038534415.1 Bacteroidota bacterium
GCCAGTATAGGGCCTGCTAGGCTCTATACTGGCGACATTCTCAACCAAGTCAGTCGTCCTCCTGCCTATTTTGGTTTAGATCCTTTTTATCAAAAATACCTTGATGCAGACGGTATCCCGATTTTTACCGGCATCGAAATCCCCGAATTTGCCATCCAAAGGGTAAAATCCAATGTGGCGATTATGCTTGCCGGAGAAGAATCTATGCGGCGGCGGCTTGTAGACAATTATGTCAGGATTGTCATCTTGGCCTTGATTGAGCCCATAGATACCATCCCGGAATTGGCAGATCAAAATCTTGCTGAAGAGGTACGTTCGAGGATAGGAGACCCTGCTCTCGCGATCATGGTGATCCCCGAAGAAAACATCCTTTGCTTTCCCAATGATCCTAGCGCGGGGGAAGATGTCTTTGTTCGCACTTTTGCCCTGACGATGCTCAATACCGCAATACCTTTGATAGAGCCTACTTTTCCAGACTCCCTCAACGCTCAGTATGAACGGATTGTGCAGAGTGGGATTTGGGATAGTACCTTAGCGGCAAAGAGCCCAGAGGATTATTTTGCGGAGGGAGTACAGACATGGTTCAACGTCAACCGCCAGGCAGATCCCGCCGATGGAGAACACAATTTAGTGGATACCCGCATAGAACTAGCCGCCTATGATCCGGGACTTTATGCCTTGCTCGATCGATTTTTTGTGGCTGATCAGGAGCTTGACAGCTGTAGTTTGTAATTTGCCGGCTCCGCCGAACGCTTCCCTTATTTTTGCGTTTATAGGGAGACAAATATTTTGACATGTCCCAAGAAGAATTACCTCAGTTGCCTTACGCAACCGTTGATATACCCGAAACATTTTATAACGACCTCACCTCCTCCCCACATGAGAATTGCCTGATCTGCGATCGCAATTTGTTAGAGCCTGGGGTGATGTATACCATCGAAAAAGCCATTCGTAGGCACTCTGAATTCAACCTGACCGACACCATTACAGAGGCTGCGGTTTGTATGGATTGTATGATGAATATGCAGGAGTACATCTCCGACGAATCTCGCCAACACTTAATGGAGCATTATCAGACTTTAAATCCAATGCAGCGAGCCCAAAACCTGCTCGCACAAGAAGGCTACGATCTGGACAATTGGATTGGAGAATGTGCTTTTACCGGCAAACCGCTCTATGATTGCCCCGAGTATCAGATTTCTGCCGTTTTTAGTGGCAATCAGATGTTGCTACACTTTATGCCAATGATGGTCAGTGATGTCGCAGCCAAGGGCATGGCCGAAAAACTATCTAAGGAAACCAAGGATAATCTAGATCGCTTTATGGGCGAGCATTTTGGGCTGCCGCCAGAATTGGTCAATCTGCCACTCTTACTATAAAAGTCCAAGCAGCTAGACATGAAACACGCACTACTTATTTTGGGAGCATTTTATGGCTTCTTTTCTCCTCTTTGGGGACAAGCGCTAGAAGTCTTCAATCCACTTATCAGCACCGATAGTGTCAGATTCGCTCCAAATAACTATAAGGATGGTTATTGGCGCGTCTCCTTCTGGGTCCAAAACCAAAGTGAGGCTGATATAAAGGTGGAGAGCGCCATCGAAAAGGAATTTCCTCATCGAAAATTGATCGCTAGCACTAATATCCCTATAACAGTGGGAGAGATACGTAAACTTTCTGTTTGGGTGCCAATCGACTATGAGTCGGAGGGGCAGGAGCGAGAAATCACTTTACGAGACGATAATGAAGCAGAAATAGCTAGTTTTCGCTTAATCACAGAGACTGCTCGGCCTACGTTTAGCAAACGCCCTAGTGGTTGGACGAGCATCAGGGAAGATCAGATTTATCCGCTTCGCGTAACCTTTGGCAATACCATCGAGCAAAGTATGATATTGGATAGCTTGGTTTGGGATTCTGCTGCGACCGATAGCAGTCTCAGATTTAAGCGTTGGGAGCTTAGCACTAAGCTGCCAGAGAAAATCGTTCCCGGAGGGAAAGCCGAAATAAAAATCCGCATCTGGACCAAAGGTTTATTTGCCACGATAGCAGGCGAGTTTTCCCTACATTATCACTTGGCTGATGGCACGCCAGGAGTTTTGCCCTTTGCCCATGCCTTTGGCGTTGAACCCAATATCTGGGTAGAAGAAGGAGGACAATGGGAAGTAGGAAGCATCCCTTATGGCAAAAAAATCAAACGTAATTTTTGGCTTACCCACGAAGGGGCAGAATGTATAACGCTGATACCTGAGTATGACAGCTTTATTTCATTACAGGATACGGTAGTTTGTCCGGGTGATACTACTTATGGAGTGGTTCAATATCCGACTATCTGTGATTCGGTGGGGGAATTGGACATCGAAGTCGCCCTCTTTGTAAAAGAGTTTAGCGGCCATGTGCCTTTTCGGTTTAGAGGGGAGATGCTTGGCAAACAGACGCCTCCGGGACAATGGCTGATGGTCACTGATAGCGTCCATGACTTGGGCATCCTAAAGCTCAAAGATCGAAGGGCATCCCATAGCATAGAAATCTACAATCAAGCTCCCGTAGCATTAACGATCGAAAGCGTAGGCTTTAGTGGCTATCATGAGCAATATGGTTTTATGGACTATAGCTTGAAGGTCGATTTGAGTGCTTCGACCATTCCGGCCGGCGAATCTATTCGCGCGAACTTAGGTATCAATCTGCAATACATGGATATTGAAGAAGTGAATTGGTATTTCAACCTCTTAGCCACAACAGAAGGATGTCCTGCCTTTAGTACCAAAAATTCTGTGAGAATTAGGGCTGATATAAGGCCCTAGTGTCCGGCTCACCCCCAACCAGCACCATAAGTACCAGGCCAAGGAATTCGAGATAAGATCACAACTAATCCTATCAGATAGAACCAGAAGGTGGTTTTAAATTTGGGGCCTGCTTCGCTTTGCCTTTTGGAGCGAGAGTAACCGATCGTAATCAAGGCGATGCCGATCAGCATGACACTGATATGCTCCACGGTAAAAAATCGTAGTTGTGCATCTTTCATCACACCACTGACAAAGGAAACCTTAGGGCTCATCACATAGAGTACCAAGCCAAGTACCAACTGAATGTGGGTTCCAATTAAGGCAAATAGATTCCACCTTTTGTCTTTGTCCGTAAACTCACGCTGACCATTCATTTTAGTGGCCGCATTGACAATGGCGATGACAATCAAGATCAGAGCGATCCAGCGTAGTCCAGAGTGTAAGTGAACGAGTCCTGAGTACATATCGTAGCGCTTTGTAGTGAGGACGCAATTTAATTTTTTTTTGATCGGATGCATCATTTAGAGAAAGCTTTTAGTCAATAGGAAAATCGAAAGCCTTATGCACCGCCTATTTTTTTACGCCCTTATATTGGCTGGCCTAGCCTTTGAGGCCTGTGAAAAGCCAAATGTCGTCCCTGAATGTATCCAGTATATGCTGCCTCATGATGGCGAGTTTACCGAAGCTGCCAATGAGTTTATGGCTGACCCCATCCCAGCACGGGACATCGTCAGAGTCTATCGCTTTGAGGATGGCCAAGATGTCTACTATGAATTGGAGCTAGGCTGCTGCGATCAGTTCACCGAACTCTATAACCAAAACTGTGAATTGATCTGTTCACCCCGCGGAGGACTTACTGGCGGAGGCGCTGGCGATTGCCCGGATTGGGTAGATGATTTGGGCGAAGGCGTATTGATCTGGGAAAAGAAATAGTGTCTCGATAATTTTACTACAGTGTGTGGCCCCGCTTTTGCGGGGCTTTTTTATGAGGCAAAGACTCATGCATCAATTTTACAATTGATTGCGTCTCATAATAAAACACCACATCATGAAAAAAAACATCCTTTTCCTGCTTTGCGTCCTAGGACTAAGCTTTAGCGCCTGCGAACAAGATCAGCTGAGCCCCAATTTGCCTGATTGTATCGCTAATCAAATACCAGAACTAGAGGACGCTAATGTTAGCGGCAACAGACTCGTGGCCCCATCTGAGATCGTTTCTGTCTATCGCCATAAGCATAATCTCAAAAATTACTATGAATTAGTGTATCGAGTCAGAGACGGTTTTACCGAACTTTTTGACAGCAATTGCGAGTACGTTTGTAGTCCAAATGGAGGGAGCCTTGGCGGGGGCCGAGGAGATTGCCCTGATTGGGTGAAGCTTGACGAACGCGAGTTGATTTGGCAGTTGCAGTAGCCCCAAGCTAAGAAGGGCTTTGTTGGGTTTTACCGCTTCGCGGAACGCTCATCTCTTTTATTTGCAAAGACTTATTCCTCCTACTATGGGCAATAGTAGGGGGCTCCTGAAGCAGCGACTAAGCGTTCTGCGAAGCAGTAGCCTCAAAATAGGTCACAAAAAAAGCCCTCTTGAGTAGAAAGAGGGCTGCACCTTATTGGTGCCAGTACGTCAGTAGTAGTAATATCTTATTTCTTAGAAAGTCTTGTAGTCAAATACTCTTACGAATACAGACTCTGGACTATCGGCTTCGTTTACTGAGCGCTCCATACGAGTGAGGAGGCCTTTGTCATTATAATCATAGGTAACAGTACCGATCAATAGACCGTTTTCGCGCCATTGAACTTCGACAGGATTTCCGAGTTCATTGTAGACGTAAATGTATTCGGATACATTGGTCTCGCCTGTTACGGTTTTGACTCGGGTCAATTGATTGTCGTTGTTATAAGTATATAAAATCTTACGCTCTCGGATATTGGAGCGATTGATAAAGGCTTCGGAGATTACGCGACCTTTTTCGTCGTACTCATATTCTTGGGTACGGAGGAGGCGATTGTTTTCCAAGAAGCGTACTGCGGTCAAAAGTGAGTCCTCATTATAGACATATTGCTTAGTATCAAGCAGCATGGTCTCGTTATTGCGAAGCAATTCGTATGACTTTACTTGATAAACCTTACGCATGCGATTGAAGCGATACCAAGACTTATAATTGCGATCCCATACCTTATCGGTAACGACTTTGCTGGTCAAAGTACCGTTTTGAGTGTAGGTAAAGTTTTGGATTCGCGAAGTGTCTTTTTGCTGGGTTTCTATTACATGAATGAGATTGCCCTTTGGGTCGTATTCATACAGCGTTGCTTGTAGAGGTTGCTTGGTCTTTTGAATCTCCTCATAGGACTGGACTTCGATAGATTGAATCCGATTCTTCATGACGAAGAATTTGTCGAAACTGGGTGATTCCCAGCCAGTTGCATTGGAGGAAGGAGCTTGCGCAAAAGCTGATCCACAAAGTAGCACACAATAAGCGAGCAGGGAGGAGAAGTGTTTCATTTTACTGGCACTAGTGTTGGTAGTATGTGTAGTAAGGACGACTACGAGACTATAAA
>JBCAWW010000436.1:0-5288 GCA_038534415.1 Bacteroidota bacterium
CTGACGTTCCACAAAGTGTTCCAACCAAAATCAAAACTATTGCCATTGAAGTTTTGAAAATCGCGCTGATTGCCATAGGGAGTCGTCTGGAAAGCCTGAGCGTACTGCTTTAGATTTTGTGGGTCTAGGGCGATCCCAAAGAGATCATTTTCTCCCCAGGAGAAGTCTCGGCGGAGGTCTTGGACTCTGATCCCACTCATCCCTACCGAATCCTCGCAAAAGGCACCGACGTAGAGATATTTGTCATCATAGAGAAAGCGTACTTCGGTTTTGTAGCGGATCGGTCCTCCTTGGCGTGGCTCTTGGCGAAAAAAATCTGTGATAGGGGTCGCTTTTTGCCATTCCCCTTCGGTCAACGCTCCGTCGACTGTAATGGGATTGCGCGCTCGACCTACTTGGATTGTGGTAGGGGTGTCCGGTGGCGGGAAATTTTGATCCTGCTTCTGGGCGCATAAAGTAAAAGGCAAAAAGGAGGCCACTAAGATGCTATAAAACAGCTGTTTCATAAATATCCAGTTTACTGATACTCCAAATACCTCTCCTTATCGACCACCACTCCATTCCAAGTATCTAAAACCAGATCCCGAATCCTTTGGTCAATCCTCACTTGTAGCTCATTGCGATAGTCTTGATAATCATAATAATCGGTCTCGGTGAACTGATTGAGTTGATGCTGCATGAGGGTAAGGGGATTGAGCCAGTAAGAGGCATGAATCAGCTTGTTTTTGGCCTCATTGCTTTTCTCAATTTCCTTAATGCTTGCTTTCATTAAGGCATTGGTCAAGGCTGAATAAGAATCACTGATCGCAGCAGATCTCAAGTTGCTGTCTCTAGCGGCAATGCTTTGAGAAATTTCAGGAAAGAGCTCAATTAGACGGGTCTGAAAGTCGCTTTCTGATAAATCGTAGATTTCTTCTCTATCGTCTCTTTGCGCATCTATGAAATCTGTCATCAAATTGGCTGGATATTTTGTACTGACCCACTGATGGACGGCTGCAGGAATGAAAAATGTAAAGAGCAGCCAGACTCCAACCATGGCAAAGGTATTGCCAATGCTACTATGACCTTTATAGATGATAAGGAAAAAGGCGGCTGACCAGAATACTAAATAGAAAAATAGTAAAAGGTAAATACTCCCAAAAGCAGCAATTGCACTGCCAAAAACATCCGTTAGCATAGCGCCGTACACCATCAAGCCTAAAACGCTGAGGGATAAGAGAGAAAAGTAAAATGCCACCCTTGACAGTAACCAGCTTTTCTGGCTCCTTGTTTGGGCATAAATGAGAGATAGAATCCCACTGTCTGCTTCTGCTCCTTTGACATTGTATAAGCATACCAAAAGGAGTAAAGGCAAGAGGAAAAGAGCGACAAAAGAAAAGTCCATAGTGCCTGCTTGTAAACGTTCAGGATTGGCTATTTCTTCTGCCATATCAGCATCATATGGACTACTCATAAAGCTCACTCGCTTGTAGAAGCCATATTGTTCGGCCTGACCTATGCTGTAAACGATAGCAGGAGAAGGACCTTTGAAATGATAGCGAGGAGAATACCATACGGCCCAAAAAGGGTCAGAAAGATTAACCCAAGGGCGTGCGGCAGGCCCCAATTGACCGGAATCAAAAAAGGCCACATTTTCTTGGATTTCAGTGCTTACTTTTTCGTTTATCTTATTGATCTCACTGGTCTGACGCTTGTATAGGGAAGCACCGTTGTGCAAGGCATAAATACCCGCAAGGATAAAAAATAGCAAAGCTACAACTTTGAATGGCGTGCGTATAAAGTGCTTCCACTCGTACAAAAAAATCATGAAAGGACTCATACTACTTGAATTTTCTTAGTGCCATAAAACAATAGACCGATCGTCAAAATGGTCCACAGCAATAGCATCCCTAAGTCTAAACTGTATTGTTGAAAAATGCTCTTGATCTGCGGCGCTTGATAGCTGAAGTCTGGTACAGAGCGGAAAAAATCATTTTTGGCTTTCCAGCCCCAATCCCCTGTTTTGGAGCCTCCATAGGCGTGTTTATCATTGAGCATTTTGATAAAATCTCGACGATAACTTTCTACTTGGACCAAGAAATCTTGATGATGGAGATTATCGGTTGCGGCAAATCCTTTGCTTGCGTTTTGGAGAGAGATAAAAGGGTTTAAAATCCCCGCCAGCTGTAGGTTTTGCTTTTGCTGACTGATCACCTTACGGATATGACCAAAGTGTTTGTCCCAAACCTGATTGCCATATTCTTCATCGGCTTGCATCCTGAGCCCATCAAAGTTGATGGTCAATTGGGAGAGGCTATCCACCCCGTACTCTGCTAATACTTTCTTTTCTAAGGCTTCGCCTCTTTTATCGGCTGGATTATGGCCATCAATGCCCTTGGAGCGGTCATCTTTCATCGCCGCCTTAAACTCATCACGGCTAGGCAGAGGATTGCGCTGCTCAATAGAACTCAGCAGAATATTGGGCAGGAAAATGGTCCACAAGATCCAGATGCCCAACATTGAGGTAAGGGCTACCGTAGGGTTTTGCCAACGGCTAGAGAAAAAGACCGTGAGGCCACTAACGATATAATAATACAAGGCATATATCCCAAACAGTAGTAGAGAACGAGCTAATATGTCAAGGCTTAGGTTTTGGAGATTAAGTATCCCGTAAGAGATAAATACTAGGAGCAATAAGCCCAAGCCGTACAGCCAAACCGAAAAACTCTTGGCTAAAATTAGTTGATTAGGCGTCGCTCCTTGGAGGATTAATAGTTTTAACCGGCCACTTTGTTTTTCACTGCTAAAGGAACTGAAGGCAAGAAAAATCAATATGAGAGGGAGAATATACTTTAACAATAAAGAGCTCTGGAGCCTACCAAATCTAGAAATGGCTTGCATTTGAGAAGCCTCAGAATGAACCATTTCGTTTTGGACATGCCCCTCTACTCGAATCACATTGCCCGTAATGCTATTTACGCCTTCATCTATGCTACTCAAGAGGTTAGAAGGTTTGAAAACATAGGTGCCATAATGAGCGGCGCCATGAGGATTCATCTCTTCGATATTTTCCCATTGCGACCTTAGATAGCTTTTTGCCTCTTCATATGCCTTGCTTTGCTTTTTGTTTTGATAATTGCTGAGCAATACAGAAAGCAGCAGCATCAAAGCGAAGCTCATGCTGATACCCAATAATACTTTGCTGCGGCTAAGATTGAGCCACTCGTTTTTGATGATTTGCCACATAGCTCCTTAGTTTTGCATGAATTGTAGGTACAGTTGCTCTAATTCGCTGGCACTTACTTCCTCACTTTTCAACTCCTTCACCAATTGCCCATTTTTAAGGATGCCGATTCGATCACAGACTTCTCGCACTCTGAATATGTCATGTGAGGCCATCAAAATGCTAGCTCCTTCTGCTGCAAGTTTCTTGAGGAGATTTGAAAGTTCATTGCTTGCCAATGGGTCCAGGCCACTAGCTGGCTCATCTAAAAGATATACTTTCGCCTTTTTGGCGTATGCAATAGCAACACCGACTTTTTGCCTCATCCCTTTTGAGTAGGTCGAGACTTTTTGATTGATCGCCTCACTTTGCAAGCCACAGGTTTGGAGGTATTGCTTTAATTCCTCTCTTGAATATTTGAGTCCTGCCAAGCGGCAGAAATAGTCCAAGTTTTCTAGGCCGGTGAGGTAGGGGTAGAGATTGACCTTTTCGGGGATGTAACCGATCAAACTCCTGACTTTTTCAGCTTGCTGGCTAACATCTATTTGATTGATACAGACCATACCTGAGTCTGCTTGGATAAAGCCTAACAACATATTGATAGTAGTAGATTTACCCGCACCGTTGGCGCCCAACAAGCCGAGGATTTCTCCGGCTTGTACCTCTAAATCTAGATTCCGGACTGCAGCTCTTCCTTTAAACGATTTATTAACCTCTCTCAGGTGTATCATGGAGTTTGTATTAGATGCAACTTTGTTGCAAATCTAAAAACAATCCCTAAAAATGCAACATTATTGCATTTGTTGGGCCGTGATTTTTGATACCTATACTTAGAAGCAAAGCAATTAAGCAAGATACAGCAGGGATGGCACAGCTGATTATTTAGTGAAAATCAATATTGGAGTTCCTCGATACACAATTTTATGCAGCATCCCTAGCTTCCCAATGAGGCAGTAGGAGTGATTTTTTATGATTGCTACTTCGCAGAATGCTTGTCTCAGTTGCGCAAGGCAGTGCCTTGGCGCAGACAGTTTCTCAAATTTCCCCTCATTTCCAAGGAGGGGCCAGGGGAGGTTTCGGATTTTCCCTGCGTCGCAGAACGCATATCTCAATTGCACCGAGGCAGTGCCTTGCTGCAGCCAGTCCTCAAATTCCCCCTCATTTCCAAGGAGGGGCCAGGGGAGGTTTTATATTTTCCCTGCTTCGCAGAACGCTTCTCTCAGTCTAACAAAGGCAGTGCATTGGTGCAGATAGGGAGGTGAGATGAGCGTTCCGCGAAGCGGCAAAAAAAAGATCACCTCTTGCCCCGTCTTGAAAAGCGGGGGAACTTGGTATTGCTAAGAGAATCTGCATAAATTCGTCTTATTTTAATCGCTGGATTTTGCGGGATGAGGGCAACGCTTGCAACTGGCAACTACGATTAATTAGGGCTTGTGTATTTGATAGCTCAATCCCGCCAAAAACATCGTATTTCGGGGAGATAAAACCGCTAAGTAGACATTTTCATAGCGGTATTCGTAGCTAAAATTAATGGATAAGCTTTTGAAGAAGCCTAGCGCCAACTGAGGTCGGACTAGGAGGTAGTAGTCTGCTCCTTCGGAGAACGATTGTCTGTAGACCACTTGGTTTGAAAAGCGGATTTTGCCTTCCATGAAGGTATGCTGATGTAGGAGTCTCGCCAAGCCCAAAGGTTTGTTTCGCCTTGGCTCAGGGCTGAGGGTATTGATAAATTCCGTACCATTGTAAAGGGTACTTTCATAGCCAATACCTAAGTCAAGGCGTAGCTTAGTATGCTGCCATTTATCCTGAAAAAAGCCGAAGCCTGCGCCTGCAAGATGCCTTGAATTTATCCTCAATAATAGATTCGTATCAAATAGATAGAAGGCAATTGGCATGACTCGTTTTTTGTTGGTGAGGTATGAGATGGTCAGTAGCTCATGCCAATTGTCCTCGATTTTGCTGCCGTTGGTATTGTTGAAGCGATAGGAAGCGATATTGTGCATCTCCCAGCGCTTATTGCTTAGCTTTATATCGGTATTGGTTTTTATCCTCTCCCCTTTGTCCCTCTTGGCCCAAGATAGTTTAA
>JBCAWW010000437.1:0-5270 GCA_038534415.1 Bacteroidota bacterium
GGCCGCAGTATTGATATTTATCATAAGCGCTGCTATCATGGCTGCCGCAATGGGGGCCTTCTTTGAAAGTGGCACGGTAGTCAACAAGGTACTAGACATGGTTACTGCCCTTGAGCCAGTTGCCGGTAGGTTTGCAATAGTCATCTTTTTTATGGGAACCTTAACGGCGGGATTATCCTCCATTTTCCCCATATTAATGATCGCACCCTTGATGATCGCTGACTATCAGCAGGGTAAATTAGATACTTCTTCTAAACAGTTTAAGATCTTAGCCGCAATTGCTTGCCTGATTGGATTGACCGTTCCCGTGCTCGGTGCCAACCCCATACAAGCACAAATTTTAACGCAGGTATTCAATGTTTTTGTCCTACCATTGGTTATTATCGGGATCCTTATTTTGATCAACAAAAAATCGCTGATGGGGGAACATAAAGCAGGTATTGTATTGAATGTTGGTTTGGTATTAGCTTTGGTTTTTGCCTGCGTCATTTCATACAACGGCCTGATCGCCGTGTGGAAAAATATAGCAGCCGTAATAACCCAATCTTAATACCTAAGTCAAACATCCGTACTAAAACGCTTGCGATTCTGCCACCTTAGCTATTGGATTGACAAAGCTGGTCAGAAAAGACAAAAACAATCATACAACATATCTATAAACTAATTACACGCATGGAATTAAAAGATAAAACGGCCATTGTAACTGGTGGAGGACGAGACATCGGAAGATACATCTCTATCAAACTGGCCTCAATGGGGGCAAACGTAGTCGTAAACTATTACAACACGCCTAAAGATGCAGAAGAGACCCTCAAGATGATTGCCGATGCCGGTGGCAAGGCCATTGGGGTAAAAGCTGACTTGACCAAATGGGATGAGTGCGCTCGTCTCGTGGCCGAAAGCCAAAAAGCCTTTGGTGAAAGTGTACACATTTTGGTAAATAATGCCGGGGGCTTAGTGGGTCGTAAAACATTGCGCGAGATGGAAGAAAGCTTTTGGGATTTTGTCATGGAGCTTAATCTCAAATCTGTTTTCATGATGCACAAAGCCGTGATTGATCATATGCCCAAAGGAGGCACGATCGTCAATATCGCTTCACAAGCTGGACGTGATGGTGGCGGAGGTGGATCATCTGCATACGCTGCTTCAAAAGGAGCCGTAATGACCTACACTAGATCAATGGCTAAAGAATTGGGCCCTGAAGGCATTCGGGTCAACTCTGTCTGCCCGGGATTAATTGCCACTACTTTTCATGATACCTTCACCCCCGATAGTGTACGGGAAGCCGTCGCAGGCAAAACCCCATTGCGCCGAGAAGGAAAACCTGAAGAAGTAGCAAATTTGGTCGGCTGTCTGGTTTCCAATGAAACCTCTTTTGTGACAGGCGCTAACTTTGATATTAACGGAGGCCTTGCCTTTTCTTAAGGAGGCAGGATAAAGTATCAAGTAGCGAGAAAATCATTCCGATTATCTCATAGAGGTCGATTTATACTGCCTTTATACTCAATGCTTTGTCTTACTACCAAAATATAGAGGGTGCATAATTTAGTACCCTCCATTTTCTAAAGGTCCACCAAATAGGATCCCTCTCTACCATGATGAGTTAAGGGATATATGCATGTTTTTTGTAATTTCACTTTATACCAGGGGTAATTTAGATCATGAGGGATTATATTTGGCATTGCCTTGCCCCCAACATGATTTTTAGCCAAAAGCACTTTTGACGTATGAAATTGGAAATCCTCGTACATAAAGAAAACCAAGCCATTCAGAATGAAATAATTGCGAAGATCCAGGATTTAATCAATTACAAAAACTTAGAGCCAGGAGATCGACTGCCGCCCGAAAGAAGCATGGCAGACAAATTTGGGGTGAGTAGGAGGAATTTGAGCAAGGCAATCCAAAAGTTAGAATTCTACGGCTTATTAGAGTCCAAACCTCAAAGTGGCACCTTCATCGCCAATATCGGTAGACTAGCGATGAATGGCATTCTGGACAATCTTCAAGAGCTAAACGAGCCTGATTTTAGGTCCCTAATCGAAACGCGCATTGGCCTAGAGCAGACCATCGTACAATACGCGGCCGAAAGAAGAACCGAATCCGATCTGATAAAAATAAAAACGGCTTTAAATGCCTTTAGCGAAAAGCTGCTAGGCGGAAAAGAGTACTTAGAAGAGGATATATTATTTCACCTTGAAATCGCCAAAGCAAGCCATAACAGCGCTTTGATCACTTTGCTCCATCTCATTACCCCCGAAATCATCAGGGCCTACGATCAAGCAAAAGTTTGTGAAGGAGATGAGGCTTTGTCCGAAGTCAAGCGGCATGAAGATATATATTTAGCCATTGAAGCAGCTAATCCACACTTAGCAAAAGAAAAAATGGATATCCATTTCACCCGACTAAGAGCTTATCTACATAGCATAGCCTAGCTTTAACCTCAAAGTCGTATAGATGATCCAAGATATAGCTCGGTCCTTTGATCGGGCTTTTTTTATTGTGTACTGCTGCGCAGAACGCTCATCTCTATCCGGCTAAGCCTTCCGCGAAGCGGCAAAACCAATAGATACCGGATATGCTCATGCTTCGTATTTCTGGCATGACGGCTTTTCTTTAGCACTTTAGACCCAAAAAATCTCAGCGCCATCCCGTACGAACAAAGTGAGATACGGGATCTTGAGAAACAAGCGTTCCGCGAAGCGGCAAAAAATCCCCAAATCCCTTCTAAAACAGCTAGCTCAAAAAGCGATCTTTTGCTTGTATTTGGGCTCACATTTGATAATATTGGTTAACCAATAACCAACTAGCCAATTTCAAATATGGCTGATTCTTAAACCGTTTTTTGGCTGCCTAGACGAAGCGTTCTGCGCAGCAGCATCCAAACACTACTCCTTACTCAAACGCTATTACTCCCAAGCTAATTTTTGAAAGTATGAAAGCCCCAAAGAGAGCCCCATTACGCTTGACCTATCTGCTGTTTTTTCTTGCTCCTCTAAGTTTGCTAGCGCAAACCTATATTGACGATGGAGAAGACTTACAAAATGCCGTCAATGCCGCTTCTCCCGGAGCAATTTTTATCGTCCCCAATGGCACCTACAATGATTTTGAAGCCTCATTTACGGCAGTAGCCACTGAAGGCAGCCCTATTCACATCAAGGCCGAAAGCCTCGGAGGCGTAATCCTCACGGGTGAGTCTCATTTTACCTTCAAAAAAGCCGCTCACATTATCCTCGATGGCTTTGTTTTTGATGGCCAAGATGACAATACACTCGTAAAGTTGGAAGGCTCCCACCATATCCGGATCACCCGCAACGTATTTGAACTACAAACCAATGAATCCATCAAATGGGTATTTATTGGCGGTTTTTGGAACGACTATACTTTTCAACACCTCAGTCATCACAATCGAATCGATCACAATATCTTCAAAAACAAATCCACTCCGGGCCACTATATCACCATCGATGGCACGAGTAATGAAGATGATACTGACGTTCGCCAATCGCAATATGACCGCATAGACCACAATTATTTTTACAACAATGGTCCGCGTGCGGCCAACGAACAAGAATCTATTCGGATTGGTTGGAGCGAGATGTCCCAATCCAGCGGCTATACCATTGTGGAGCATAACCTATTTGAGGATTGTGATGGTGATCCTGAGATCATTTCGGTCAAGTCCTGTGACAATATTATCCGTTACAATACTTTTCGGCGTAGCTATGGTACGGTATCGCTGCGTCACGGCAATCGCAATCGCGTCGAGGGCAACTATTTTTTTGGCGAAGGAAAACCCAATGGCAGCTTTGTCAATTCAAACGGCAGCACCTCGACGATCCATACTGGCGGCATTAGGATTTATGGTACTGATCACGTCATTGTCAACAATTATATGGAAGGCCTGCAAGGTACTCGCTGGGATGCACCGATAGCCCTGACGCAAGGGGATGCCATAGATGGCTCTAGCACCAATCTGAGCAAGCATTTTCGCGCCGAGCGGGTGACCATCGCCCACAATACCCTAGTTGACAATGCCTACGGCATAGAGATTGGTTTTGACAACAATGGCAACTACAACAAAGCCCTCAAGGACATCACCATCGCCAATAATCTCATCACGGGTTCAAGCAATAGTTTGGTGAGCTATCTCGATGGCAATGCCCCTGGCAGTGAGGTAGCGTGGAGCAATAATGTATTTTATCCTACTGGCAGCGCGAGCCTGACTAGTGATGGCTCGAGTTTTAGTACCGCCGAAGTCCAAGTAATGGATCCGGCTTTGGTTTTTGTGGGGAGCCTTTGGAGAACGTCTAGCAGCAGCCCCAAGATGCCGACTGAGATTGCGGGATGGATGAATCCCTTGGATATTGATGGGCAAACGAGAACTGATACGAGCACGGTTGGGGCGGATCATTACAGCCAAGATTCTGTCTTATACGGCCCATTGACCCCAGCAGATGTAGGTCCTTTGGCATCTAGCGTGGCTACCAATATCGATGAGGAGCAACTCCAAAGGCCGCTTATGCTCTATCCCAATCCTGCCCAATCTATGATCAGCATTGTGGGATTACAAGCCGCTCAAAATATCAGGATCTACAATGCATTGGGCAAATTGGTCCGGCAGACCTCTGAGCAGGACATCTATATTGCAGACCTCAGTCCGGGGCTATATATAGTCAAGACAAGCGGCCACCAAGCCATCAGATTTATGAAGCACTAGTCTTAGGTTTACTGCTGCGCAGAACGCTCATCTCTATCCGGCTAAGCGTTCCGCGCAGCGGAAAAACGCAGGCATAACATCCCCCCCCAAACGTAGCGACGCAACATTTTGCGTCGCCGAAAAAAACCCCGTATCCCCTACCCCAAAATCCAAAAACAAGCCCGCTCAATGTCACACACCGGACACTTAGCGGATTATTGGCAAACTCAATAAACAATGCAGGGGAGATAGGCGTAGATTGGACAAATTCACTCAATCATACCACTATGCTTAATCGACTCTTCCTCGCTTTTGCCCTCTTGGGTCTGGGTCTAAACAGCTTTGCTCAAAACGCCTTCTTTACCGCTACCGACGAACTGCTCAAAAAACACGTCACTGCCGACGGCCGCGTAGATTATGAAAGCATCCAAAAGGATGAAGCCTTCGCTACTTTGGTCCAGCAAGTCGCCCAAATCGATCCTGCTGATTGGACCGAAGCGGAGCAAAAAGCTTTTTACATCAATGCCTATAACTTATTGGTGATCAATGCCGCCTTGGAGGAGTATCCGATCCC
>JBCAWW010000438.1:0-5269 GCA_038534415.1 Bacteroidota bacterium
ATGAAAAGGAAGAGTATGCTTGGGTACGCTCTCTTTTAAACAAAAAGAAAAAAGCGACTACCGAATGGAAGCGATTAGGGCCCAAAGCGCAAAAAATGCTGGGATTCCGTCTCGAACTGTTTAGCCTACTACTCAGAGCCAAAACAGTCGAAAAGCTCGACATACTTGAGCAAAGCATAAAGAAACCCCGCCCTCTAGAGGGCAGGGTCTGGTTTTTGCAAAAACTAGCACAGAAGCGTCAACAGCTTAGATGAGGATGAGGGTTTTGTAATACAGCCCGGCATCGGTCGTTACGCGAATATGGTAAGTCCCAGGACTCACATTCACTTCTTGTACCATACTGCCAGAGACCGAAAACTCCTGTAAAAGCTGGCCATTTTGATCAAAAAGCTCAAAATAACTAATCGACTCTCCTGCGGGAGGCGTGATCGTGACCTCTTCAATAGTCGGATTGGGATAAGCCTGAAGCTCGGGACTATCGAGATGCTCCCACTTGCCTACCGGATCGTCGATGATGATGGTCATTTGGGCCATATTGGCCTGCGAAAGCATCATGATGAGGCTGAATATCATACTTGCTTTGAGAAAGTTAGCGCATACCGCTTTCCCTTTCTCCTTTGTAAAAAAGAGATTAGAATACATTGTTAAAATGATTTTGGTGAAACGGTCTACCTGCTATTTGTCAGGTAGAAGTTGAGAAAGCGCTTTCTCGCAGTCAGCTTTGGATTAAGCCTTTTGCTTTGACTACTAGTGCCCGTTTAGGGGGCAGACGTGAACATGCCGTGAAAAAAGTTTGAAAGTTTGTTTAATATTCGGAATATAGGGGAAGCGTTCTGCGCAGCAGGTATGAAATTGTTTGGTCAAAATGTAGAGAAGAACCTCCTAAAAGCAGCCAGGAAATCTCCTGAAAAGCTAAAGGAAGCCTTTCGCCCTTATGTCGAAGAGCAACATCCTATCCGACTAAAGATGATTTTAAAAAATCATGATATGAGTCGAGAGGATGCCGAAGAGATCGTTTTTGATGGATTTTTGGCCTTGTATGAAAATCTAAGAGCGGGGAAGTTTGAGGGCAAAAGTGGGCTGAACGCTTATCTATCGGCCATAATTAAAAATAAAGTGATGCGGTTTT
Organism: Bacteroidota bacterium; assembly: GCA_038534415.1. Taxonomy (GTDB): domain Bacteria; phylum Bacteroidota; class Bacteroidia; order J057; family J057; genus JBCAWW01. The sequence continues at coordinate 1,130 of JBCAWW010000438.1, forward strand.
TTGCTCGAGACAAAGCGAGACTTTGGCAAGATTTTGCTGACTATATGACCGATTCCCTAGCTTACTATTTTGCCAATAGAGGCAGCGATCATTGGCAATTAATTGAAGAAAATATCCAATATCTCACTCAAAAATGTCAAAGGATACTAAAACTTTTTTATTTTGAGGGATATAGCTTCAAAGAGATAGCTCCCAAAATGCAATTAAGTTCAGCAGATTCAGCCCGCACTACCAAAAAGCGCTGTCTGAAAGCTCTCGCTGAGCGTGTAAGTATTCAAATCTCTTAGCTAGCATGGAATATCGCAACGACTGGGACGCATGGATTCAAGCCTATCTTGACGGAGAACTCAATCCCGAACAAATTGAGGTGTTTCAGCAGCAATTGACTGATTCTGAGCCCTTTGCTGTGCGCCTAAAAGAATACCAAGAAAGCGTCCTGCAAATAAAAGCGGTTCAATTACAGCATCTACGTACGGAGATGGTGGATTGGGTTGCCAATAGTGCTGACAATGGGAGCAATAATATCAGGCCACTTATCTGGTTGGCAAGTGCAGCTATGATCGTCTTATTGGCGATGGCCGGGAGCTGGTACTTTTTGGATCAGCAATATAGCGCAGAGGCTTTGCTCAGTAGCAATATGGACTACCGAGTGGATAAGGAAGAAATGCGGAACAATTCGGCTGCCAATGAGGCCCTGATTGCCTTTAGGGATCAGGACTTTGCGATTGCCATCGAACTATTGCCAGACTGGGAAAATCAGGACGGGCAGACCACCCCTAAGGCCTATCTCTATTTAGCTAAGGCCCATATTGGATTGAGCCAATATGATAGTGCGGCCTATTATCTCAAACTGCTCGAGCAGCTGGATCAAAGTACCCCAAAGGAAATGATTTTTTGGCAAGAGATTCCCTGGTATCAGGCTTTGGTAGCCCTTGGTCAAAATCGGCGGGAGGAAGCCCTGTTTAAGCTAGAAAAAGTCATCAACAACCAAGGGATTCATCTTACAGCTGCTATCGCCCTCAAAGCTAAGCTCGAATCCAGTTGGTATCAGCGCTTCAATTAGGTGTCCTGAGATCCTATCTGTTTCGGTTTTTTTGTTTTTTACCGCTGCGCGGAACGCTTCTCCATAAAAGCAGGGCCTGAAATCTGCTAACATTTTGACGCTGAGCCAATAATGCCTACAAACTCCAGACCCTTAAAGGAAGTTCACGCATTCCCCGTAGGGGCAAACTCAATCCTCGATTATGATCACGGGATAAAACTCGGTGCTTGGGCAAATTGATTTTGCCTTAGCGAGTACATCTTCTACTTCATAGGTAGTGAGTGCACCCGTATGGGGTTCTGCATCCCCCATTACGATCACCTTGTCTGGCGCGCTACAATCTTGCCAAGACATATTTTCCAGGACCGCATAGAGTCCATCATAAACAGATTCGGGCCAATCCCAATTCGCTGTATTGGGGAGCGTAATAGCATTGATAAATTCCCGCGCTATACTATAGTCCTCCGACAGATCGATATAGGTAAACCAAGGATTGTCAGTATTGGCATCAGAGTAGGTAGCGGCTCCAAGGCGAACGCCTTTGGGCAGACAGTCAATAATCTCATTGATATTGGCCTTGACCTGATCGATATTGTCGCGCATGGAGGTTGTATTGTCTACCAAAAACACGATCTCGCTACCCGCTTCTGCCTCAAGTACGATTTTGCAAAGTACATCAGGTATGCTAGCGGTCTCATAAATGATGCTACAGGCACTTTTTTCCCCGCCTGTCAAGCCACTAAATGCTTCCACTAGTTCTGCTTCTTCCACACTCAAACTGCGGATCTGCGGATCTGGGATTAGGTCATCATAGGATTTGCACGCACTGAGACCCGAAATGAGGACGAAGAGAATCATCCAATATGATTGTAGTTTTTTCATTGTTCTTCGATTATGGATTTAAAAATCAAGTCCCATTCCTGCTTTAAAAGTCCCCGTGGCATGCTGACCGATCTCTGCCGACAAAAAGAAAGAGGGCGTCAGCAAAAAGCGAGTACCTAGGTAAAAGTCTCCTCCTCGCGTATTGGCGTTTTCTGCCAAGCATTGACAGGCTCCTCTGGCAAATCGATAACTATACATATAGCCGAGATATGGATCCCATCGTTCGTTGATCGCAAAGTGCCAACTCAGTCCCAGTCCCAGCGTCCAATATTGGTAGACAAACTCCTCCGTAAAGAGCTCCCCACCAGCTTGCGCTAAGGGTCGAGTTTCGCGCCACCAATGACTCCCCAATGAAGCTCTTACGCCTAGGTTATGGACCAATTGGCGCTCGAAGTTTATGCCCAAGGGGGGAGTGATATTGCCGGTTTTGTATATGCGCTCGCCACCTGTCGAAAGCGCTTGATAATCCACCCAAAGCAGATTAGCTGCTGGTACAAAAGCCTTACTTTGTTCAAAGATTCCGCTGATAGCTCCCAATTTGTTTGTAGAGCTAGGGGGAGGAAGCTCACGTCTTGGAGCCAATGTGGGGCTTACTTCTTTGCGTTTTCCATCTGGATATATAACCCATGCAACTTTTTCTCGGCTAATGGATACTTCTTGGTCGCTAGAAAAGTTTGTATAAATCACCTGCCTTTCCGTAAAACGGACGTTTTGAACCCCAATCGTATCTCCGTTTTGTAAGATAAGGAGCGTTTGAATCCGCTCTACAACTGCTGTTTTGATGACTTTAAAGGTAACGCGACGGTTGAGCGCGCGTCCAGCTGCGTCTGCATTACTGGCAATTGCTTGTTCTTGGCCAAAGCCTTGAGAACGGATTCTTTTGCTGGGAATTCCCGCTCCTACCAAGTATTGCTCTACTGATTTTGCACGGTCCTCAGACAGGCTTTGATTATAGCTTTTTGGGCCGCTATTATCAGTGTGTCCGGAGATTTCTAGTTCGATGTTCTGAACCTTGATGAGGAAGCTAACGACCTTGTCTAAATAAGCATTAGAGGCGGTGTCCAATTCTGCACTATTTAGCTTAAAGTTGATATCTCGTAGGTTGACTTCGAGATTGTCGATAGATTCTCCTTGGTCAAGTTTGTAAAGGAGTTTATCTAATTGCGCTTCTGTGGATCCCGACTGAGCGTTCAGCGAAGCTGGGAAAATAACAAAAGCGCCTACTAATGCTAGCCACATCAGCCTTAAGTTGATGAATTGCATATCGTTATGGTTGAAAGATGTTTAGATGCCCGAAGTGTCTAATACAGCGTGTACAAGGGCAGCGATTCCGGCATAAAATGCATATAAATAACAGACATAGGCGCCTACATAGAGGCCATAGGCGATGACTTCTGCCAGGGCAGTGGTCGCGATTACACTGGTCAAGATCGTTCCGGCTGCAATAAAAACGCCCCCGAGATAAAGAGCCGTACCGATCAAAGCAAAGAGGATAAAAGCTTTTAAGTATTTACCTGCTTTGGACTGGACAAACTTCTTCCACTTTTTGCCTAGTCGTTTGTGCCATTTGGTATTGCTCGCTTGTTGGCCGCTTTGCGGAACGCTACTCAAATTTTCTACGACTGGATTTGGCATTTGTGGTGCTACCCCAGCCTGAGTGTTGAGGCTTAAACCTAAGAATAGAATAAAAAGACTGGAAACAAATAAGTAAGACTTCATAATAATGGTTTTATAGGAGTAAATGTTAGCTTGACTTTCTCCCGCGCCCCGGCTCGAAGCCGGGACGTAGAGAGAATTGAAAGAACATTTTGCTTTGGGAAAGATTCTCCTAATATGTTTTTATCAGCACTGGAGTGCCCCTTTCAGCTATGACGCTGTTATGAATGAGGAGCACGAAATGTCGTTTTTTATGGTTGGCTAAGCTTAAAATAAGCTACTTACTGCCCGAGGATATAGCGCACACTCAAGGTGCCATAGCCTATCCCTAAGCCACTATAATAGCCATTGCCTAAAAAGATAGAAGGAGTCCAATCGATACTCACATTGATCGGATAATCATCCATCAGGAAGTCAAATCCTCCATAAGCTGGTATCTCTGCCTATTTTTGGCGTTACGGAGACCTGACAGATGGATTGGGCTTTGATCGTAGGAGTTTTGGTCTACAAGCTTATGGAGGATTTGACTTCCTGATGGATGATTATCCGATCAATGTGAG
>JBCAWW010000439.1:0-5262 GCA_038534415.1 Bacteroidota bacterium
GCCACCCCAAAAAGCAATTGCCCTTTCCTCCAAAAAAGGAAAGGGCAACGCAATATGTTAGCAATTTTAATGCCTGACTGAAAAGCGGTAAACGCTTTTTGTTTGGTAGACTTGTCCTGGCTCGAGCGTAGTGCTAAGAAATTCATCATGGTTAGGACTGTCAGGAAAGTGCTGGGTCTCTAAACAAAAGGAGGATCTCCTTTGATAAGCCTTGCCAGCCTTGCCGACGACTGTGCCATCCATGAAGTTACCCCCATAAAATTGTATACCCGGCTCTTGGGTCAGCACCTCCATCACCACTCCCGTAAGCGGGGCGATTACCTCTGCTACTTTTCGCACCTCCTCAGTCTTGCCACCATTGAGTACATAGTTATGATCATAGCCTTGGCCAAAAACCATTTGCTCTTCGATTGAGGATAAGCGTTCTCCGATAGGAGTAGGCACCCTAAAGTCAAAAGCCGTACCCTCGACCGTCGCCAGCTCTCCGGTAGGTATCAATCCTTTGTCCACTGGCGTGTAACGATCAGCCGCTATCATCAAGATATGATCATTGATGGTTTCACTGCCTTCACCGCTCAAATTGAAAAAAGCATGATTGGTAAGGTTGACAACCGTAGATTGATCCGTCGTGGCGTGATAGCTGATTTCGATGCTATTGTCCTCGGTCAGCGTATAGATCACCTGCACCTTGAGATTGCCAGGATAGCCTTCTTCGCCATCCGGAGAAGTATACTCAAACAAATAGGAACGAGGGCCTTTTTTAGTGGCATCCCAGACGACTGCATGAAAGCCGCCCGGCCCACCATGGAGGTGGTTTTCGCCATTATTTTGGGCTAAGACATAATCATTCCCATTGAGTAAGAACTTGCCATTTGCGATCCGGTTCCCGTAACGCCCAATCGTAGTTCCCAGATAGGCTTCTCCACTTTCGACAAACCCTTGGATGTCTTTATGCCCCAGGGCCACATCAATAAGCTTACCCTCCTTGTCAGGCACGAGGATACTGACGATTCTAGCCCCATGATTGCTGAGCGCAATTTGCATCCCACTTTCATTGGCGAGAAAAAACAAATCGGTTTGCTTACCCTCAAGCTCCATTTGAAAATCAGCTCTCTGAGGCAATAAATCCGAAAGGGTGATTTTGGCATTGGGCGATTCGAAAGTTCGCTCCTCTGTCTCTGCCGTTTTTTGCTCCTGGCTACAGGAGACAAAAAGGCTTAGACAAATCAAACTGGCTAGTAGCAGCAGGTTTTTCATAAGGCAGGACTATGAAAAGGTAATCATTACGTAGGCGACGACTGCAATCACAAATAAGGAGGCAGCAACGTCCATCCAATTATAGGTCTCTTTATTAGCTTGGCGATCCGCTTCGCTTACGGTTTGCATACTCAGGCCTTCGATCTCTTTTTCGTTTTGGGCTGGCGTCGCCAAACTCACAATTACGGTAGTCAAGACTGCCACGAGGAAGAACCAAGAAGAGAAGTGCAAGAAGTTCATATCTCCAAGTTTGAAGAGGAAGCTGGCCGACGCAAAACTGTCCTTGGTGATTTCTAGGCTTAGCCGGACCACGGCAATGACCATACCTGAGATCAAAGCGGCCATGGCTCCTCTCGAATTGATCCGTTTGGAGAAGATGCCCAACAAGAATACCGCAGTAATCGGTGGTGCAATATAGGATTGAACGGATTGTAGATACTGATAGAGAACGCCATCGGCGATGGATTGCATGATCGGGATCCAGAGGATACCCAACAATACCACTACTGCAGTAGCAATACGCCCTACCCTCACGAGCGACTTTTGGTCTGCTTGAGGGCGCACCTTTTGATAAATATCAACTGTAAATAGAGTCGAACAGGAATTAAATACAGAGGCCAAGGAGCTCATCAAAGCCGCCAATAGACCCGCCGCAACTAAACCTCTAAGACCCGCAGGCAATAGCTTTGCCATCAAAGCCGGAAAGGCTTGGTCAGGATCAGCAAAGTTGAGCTCTCCGGTCTTTTGCATAGCGAAGGCAATGATACCGGGGATCAAAAAGAGGAGTACAGGAGTCAGCTTCAAAAAACCACCAAAGATGGTACCCCGGCGTCCTTCTTGGACATTTTTTGCCGTCAATACCCTTTGCACGATCACCTGATCCGTACACCAATACCATATCCCTACTACTGAGCTCGAAATCACCAATGCAGGCCAAGGATATTCGGGGTGATTGGCGGGTTTCCACATATCTAGATAATCTGTACCGACAACTTCAACCATACCACTCCAACCCCCAATCGCATCTAGGCCTAGGAAGGTTAAGGCTCCGGCTCCTAATAACAAGACCACCGTTTGGATGGCTTCGGTATAAATCACCGCTTTCATGCCGCCCAAAACCGTATAGATCCCGGTCAGTATTACTGTGGCTAGAGCTCCAGACCAAAACTGGATCCCCAATAGGGTCGAGATCACGATCCCCCCGGCGTAGACCGTAACCGAGACTTTGGTCAATACATAAGCAACCAAAGAGAAGATAGACAAGAACCAGCGCGCACTAGGGCTAAAACGCTTTTCGAGAAATTCGGGCATAGTGAAGACTCCCGCCCGCGCATAAAAGGGCAAAAAGATCCAACCCAACATCAAAACGACCCAAGCATGAAGCTCATAGATCAATAAGGGGATTTTGTCAGAGGCACCGCTACCTGCCAATCCAACTACATGCTCGGAGCCAATATTTGAGGCAAAAATCGAGGCTCCAACTACAAACCAACCAGCATGCCGGCCAGCGAGGAAGTAATCTTCCGGTGAATCTTGTTTTTGGCGAATAACCCACCAGGCGACTCCAAGCAGTACCCCAAAATAGAGGGCGACCACTATCCAGTCGAGTGTTTCAAAAGTAATCATGTGATAAAAAAATTGTAGTAGTAGTCAGAAGTACAATAAGTAGCGGACCATGAAGATAAGCGATAAAACAAATTGTTCCAGCTTAATGTGAAAAATATTCGCTTTTTCGTCTTTGAGTACCAAAATGAGGAGGGGGAGCGTTCCGCGAAGCGGTAACAAAAAAAAGACCACGATATCAATCAATCGTGGATGCGCAATCTAAGGCCCAATAAGTATCATGAGAGCAGCCGGAAGTACGGAGAAGAAGCGCGAGCGAAGGTAATTTAAGGCAAGTACTTTTTAGGAGCGTCTTGGTACTGATTTATTTATCGCCATTTCATGGAACGCTTATTCTTGCCATTTTCCTAAGTGTCTGATAAATATCTGCGCAATGTTACGGGCGTCATCAATGCCGCGGTGGTGAGTACCCAACAGAGGTAGATTTTCATGTTTCAAAGCCCGCGCCATACCCATATGTTTTTTTGCAGCAGCGATCTGCGTGTATTGGTGCTTGACGCTGATATGAGGGCTAAGCCAAGTGGTTTCTAATTGATGCAGCTTGCAATCTTTTTCCAATTGATTGCGATCATAAAATCCCCAAGAGCAAAGCAGATATGGCTGACTGAGGTCGATCCAATCCGTGAAGCTTTGCAATACCGCTGGAAAATCCTGAGCCTGATCGACATCCGCTTGTGTAATGGAGGTCAATTCAGTACAAAAGGGCGAAAGTATCGGGTGCAATTGGGGGCGAACAAAATGGGCAAATTCATCAAGGATATTGCCTTGGGAATCAATGGCAACAGCTCCTATCTCAATGATTTCGGATGGTTTTTTGTGGCCTCTTTCTCGCCAACAGCTGGCTTCGAGGTCAAGAACGATATATTTCATCTTAGTCCTTACGCATTTAGGGAGGCTTCGTTGGTCCCCACTTCGTGGAACGCAAAATCCTCCACCCTAGTCCTTAGAGCGGAGGATAATCTTTATCGAAAACTCGCCTTAGGCGAACTGCAATTTCTTCATATACTTGGCCCCTTCTTCGGCGCTCTTGAGTGGGGTAGAACCATCGTAACGTTCCTGCTCGACGATGAAATATTCCATACCATTATCTGCTGCCACCTTGAGAATTTCAGGGTAGCTGATAGAACCGGTACCCAAATCGCAAGAAGCGTTTCCTTCAGCAGCTGGCGCATTTTTCATACGGTCCTTGACGTGGCAAAGTCGGATTCGGTCTTTATACTTTTGGAGAAATGAAATCGGGTCAACCCCCGCAGTAACCACCCAATAGAGATCCGCCTCAAAGTCTACCGTTTCAGGATTTACATTATCCATCACATATTCTTGCGGAATTTGTCCCTCAAGCTCTTCGAAAGAGTAAGCATGATTGTGGTAGGCAAAACGAATCCCATTCTTGGCGCAGATATCGCCACACTCATTAAACTTATCAACGATCTTTTTCCAGTCATCCATGCTTTTTTGGGGACCGAGATAAGGGCAGATAAGATAGCTCATGCCGATCTCTGCGGCCTGAGCTGCTTTGGTTTCGAAGTCCTCGTTTATGTTGCAATGACTGGCCACCATGCTTAAGCCCAATCCATCGATATAGGCCTTGAAGTCCTTGGGGGTCATATCCCAAAACATACCTTGCGCACCTTCATAGCCTTCGATTTGGGTATAGCCAAACTCTGAGAGCTTTTTGAGTACGCCTTTGGCATTTTTAGGCATATTGTCACGAAGGGTATAAAGTTGGATACCAAAATTATCGAGGCTTCCTTTGATGACTTCTGCATTTGCGGCAGTATCAGCAGTAGAAGATTGGCTATTTTGTGTAGAACAAGCCCAAGTAGGGAGGATCAATGCCCCTGCTCCGACGGCACTTGCCCGTTGAAGGAAATTGCGACGAGAGTAATTCATGTCAATAGAAGTTTTTTGGAATGAGCAGGATAAGATAGAAAAATATCGAGCTGTCTTGCATCTAAAAGCAGCATTATCCTATGATTTAGCGAAATAATTCTATCCTTTGGACTTGGCTAATAGAGAGTCAGTTTATGTGTTTTGCCCAGTTCAGGCGCCATCATCTGGACAAAATAGAGGCCTGGATTGAGGCGGGAAAGATCTAAGGCAGCCTCCCCGTAACCTTGGATTAGGGGCAATGCTTGTGGGCTCATCACGAGACGGCCGGTAATATCTAGGATTCGGATTTGAATAGTTTCCTCCTCAGGGCTGCTGTATTCAATGGTTACTTGCCCTTGGGCCGGATTGGGCTTTAATTTGAGGATAGAGAAGGCTTCAGGGATGGCCGTAGGATAAGGATCGGGCTCTATCATACTCCCCCCATAACAACCCCCCTCAGCACGAAGGATTTCATCCCCCTTACATGAGGGTCGATTTTCCGTTATCACC
>JBCAWW010000440.1:0-5248 GCA_038534415.1 Bacteroidota bacterium
CGTGGTGTACACATTAGCAATATTGTTGAGCGCATTGGCTTCATAGAGCTGAATTTTCCCTGCTCTTGCATACTATTTCCTCGCATTTGAGGGATTTAAAAAAATCGGGGATGTATCAGCCATGGGCTCTATCCTTGACAACATTGGAGGTCTTTATAGTGAACAAGGCAATCTAAGTCTAGCCCTCAAATACCGTACAGAGGCGCTGGCCTTATTTGATGAACGAGGAACAACTGCGAGAAGATTAACCGATCTCTTATTTAATCTTTACCAATTGAACAAAAAAGCCGGTAATATCTCTACCTCATTGGAGATGTATGAGCGCTTCACTATCATGAAGGATAGCATAGAAAACCTGGAAAACAAAACTGCTCTAGCCAAATTTGAATACCAGCAACAAGCTTTCAATGATTCTTTGGCCTACATCCAGCAGCAAGCACAAACAGAACTCGACTTCCAGCAAAAACTCAATAGACGCAACTATTTCCTCTTTGGGGGTCTGGCCTTAGCGGCCTTGCTAGTCCTGTTTGTTTGGTATCTCCAACAACTCCGCCGCCAAAAGATAGAAGCGGAAGCTCAAAGACTCAATGAACTCGATCAAGTCAAGACTCGCCTCTATACCAATATCACCCATGAATTCCGGACGCCGCTCACTGTGATCCAAGGCATGGCCGACAAGGTGCTACAACAGCCTGATAAATGGCTCAAAAACGGCATGAACATGATCCAACGCAACAATAAGCAATTGTTGGGTTTAGTCAATCAACTGCTCGACATGGCCAAGCTCGAATCTGGAAAATTAGCGCTCTCCTACAAACAAGCTGATATCATCTCCCTTCTCCTATACCTAGCAGAGTCTTTTGAAGCGCTCGCCGAGGCCAAGGGCGTCAATCTGATTGTCAAAACCGAGCAAGAAAGCTTTGTCATGGACCATGATCCCGATCGCCTCACTGAAGTACTTTCCAATCTTTTGTCCAACGCCATCAAATTCACACCTGCTGGCGGCGAAGTTTTGTTAAGTATCAGACCAGAATCCGATCAGCTACACATACTTGTCAAAGACACAGGTCTAGGCATTTCTGAGGAAGATCTACCCCATATTTTCGAACGCTTTTATCAAGCAGATGATTCTATCACCCGCAGCGGGGCAGGCACCGGCATTGGCTTAGCTTTGAGTCACGAACTCATCGAGCTTATGGGGGGAAGTATTAGCGTCAATAGTGAGCTAGGCCAAGGAGCCGAATTTCAACTTAGCCTCCCCGTTCAAAATGAAGCCGAAACCCTGGCTGACCAAGTCTTTGACTGGGATACAACTGAAGCAGCGACCTTCTTACCCATTGCAAGCAAGCAAGAGGATCTGCCTAGGCTTTTGCTCATCGAAGACAATCCTGATGTGCTCAACTATCTCAGTGCTTGCTTAGAGGCCGATTACCAAATAGAAGTTGCTCCTAATGGCATCATCGGGATCGAAAAAGCCTTAGAGATGGTACCCGATTTGATCATCAGTGACGTAATGATGCCGGGTAAAGACGGCTTTGAAGTATGTGCTAGCTTGAAAGCAGACCTCAGGACCAGCCATATCCCCATCATGTTGCTGACAGCGAAAGCAGATCAAGACTCTAAGCTTACAGGCTTCCGCCAAGGAGCTGATGCCTACCTCCCCAAACCATTTTTAGAAGAAGAACTGCTGCTAAGAATGCAAAATATGCTCTCTCTGAGAGATGCTTTCCGCAATAGATACAAAGATGGCAAGCTACCCGATGAAGCTGAAGCTAGAGAAAATCAAGAAGATGCCTTCATGCGCAGATTAAGAGCGATCATCCTTGAACGCTTAGATGATAATAATCTCAGTGTTACGGCCCTTTGCGAAGCCATTGGTATGGCCCGGACCCCCTTGCACAATAAGCTCAAAGCACTGATCGGCATGTCTACTACTGAGTATGTGCGTTATGTACGTCTTACCGAAGCCAAACGCATGCTCAATATGCCCGAACTTAACGTTTCGGAAGTCTCTTATCAGTGCGGTTTCCAAAGTCCAGGCTACTTCACCAAGCGATTCAAAGAGCTGTATGGTGTCAGTCCAAGCCAGTTTCGTGAGCACTAGGTCATAGTGATTGAGGCTTATTATTTTGTGATACCGCTGCGCGGAACGCTTATCTCGACCCGCCGTTTGCTGCGAGGCAGTGCCATTTCTGCAAGGCAGTGCCTTGTAGCAAACGGAGGCAATCGTTCTGCGAAGCAGTAAAAAAAAGGAGATACGAACCACCAGCCATTGCAATGCTTGCATCTCATTTGCCTTCCTTTTTGAGGCAAACCGCATAGCTGTATCACCGTTCCTTGCGGTCAAATTTCCTATCCCGAGCCTTAGTTTAAAAGAGATTCCTGAGCACAATTGCTTAATCGTCCCAAAAGTGCGATTTACTCCATCTTGGCCTCTGCATGAGCATAGATTTTCATGTGCGGCAAAATGAGTAACTTCTTCTTTCTACATCTTAACGCTACTTTACACATGAAAACTTATTCTTTACTATTTGCCATCTTGATAGGGGCTTTGGCTCAGCTGACAGCCCAAAGCCGAGCCGAGGCTGCTTGGGAAAAGCTGGCAGAGATCGCCATCGTAGATCAAAAAATCATGATGCCCATGCGCGATGGCATCCGCTTATGTACGGATATCTATCGCCCCAAAACAGATGAACCAGTACCCGTTATTTTTTCTCGCACTCCCTACAATTTCAATAGTTGGGGAGATGGCGAAAGACGAGGCCGGACGGCCGAACGGGCTTATGAGGCGGTCAGTCGAGGCTACGCCTACGTCATTCAAAACGAAAGGGGACGCTACTTTTCAGAAGGTGAATGGGACATTTTGGGTGTGCCACTAACCGATGGCTATGATGCCTTTAGCTGGCTCAAGGACCAAAGCTGGTGCAATGGCAAAATCGGTACCTACGGTTGCTCCTCTACCGCCGAATGGCAGATGGCAGTGGCTGCTTTGGATCACCCTTCGCATGCCGCCATGGTGCCGATGGGCTATGGTGCCGGCGTAGGCCGAGTCGGAGAATACTATGAACAGGGCAATTGGTACCGCGGCGGGGCCCAACAAATGCTGTTTACTTCTTGGCTTTATGGAGTCGAGCACGACAAATTCAAACCTCGCATCCCCGCAGGCGCTACTCAAGAAGATCTAATTCGGATTTCTCGCTTTTACGATCTCGCGCCAGAAAACCCCAAAGTAGATATGGCCGAAGCCTTGGCGCATCTTCCTGTATCTGATATCCTCAAAAACATCAATGGCAAAACGGAGATTTACGATGAGATGATCTTACGTAAACCCAATGATCCTGCCTGGTTCGAAGGCGGCTTGTATCATGATGATATGGGCTTTGCCGTACCGAGCTTTTGGTTTACCTCTTGGTATGATGTCTCCATTAGCCCCAATCTGGCGCTTTTTAACCATGTGCGCAACAATATCGACGATCCTGAGATCGCCGATAATCAATACCTAGTGATTGCCCCAACTTTGCATTGTGGCTATACCCGCGCCACCGAAAACACCATCGTAGGTGAAAGAAGCGTGGGCGACGCCCGCCTCAATTATGATGAGCAAATCTATGCCTGGTTTGACCTCTGGCTCAAAGACGCCGACAACGACTTTAAGGAGAAAACGCCCCGCGTACAGTATTATACCATGGGGATCAACCAGTGGCAGCAGGCCGAACAATGGCCCCCCAAAGCGGCAGAAATGACCACTTTTTATCTCTCAAGCGGCGGACAAGCCAACAGTTTGTTTGGGGATGGCGTTCTGGCAACAGCAAAACCCGGCAAAAAAGTACCCGCCGATGGCTTTAGCTACGACCCGATGAACCCCGTGATGTCTTATGGCGGCAACGTCTGTTGTACAGGCAATGCGATCAAAGGCGGTGCTTATGACCAGCAAGCGATGGAAACCCGCAACGACATACTCGTCTATACATCTGAGCCCTTGGCTGCGGGGGTAGAGGTGAGTGGCTTTATCGAGACGACCCTTTATGTGGCCTCCGATGCCAAGGATACCGACTTTACCATCAAGCTGATCGATGTCTATCCAGACGGCAGGGCTTACAATCTTGACGAAACCATCCAGCGAGCGCGTTATCGCGAAGGCTATACGCAGGAGGTCTTTATGGAAGAAGGTGAGGTCTACGAATTGAAAATGACGCCCATGTCCACCAGTAACTATTTTGCCAAAGGGCATCGAATCCGCATTGAGATCTCCAGCAGTAATTTCCCGCGTTTTACTCGCAATCTTAATACCGGCGGCAATAATTTTGATGAGTCCGAAGGAGTGGTCGCCCATAATCAGATTCATCACTCAGCGCGCTATCCTTCGCAAATCCGCTTACCCATGATCCAATCGGAGCGGACAAACGATAGTCGCTAGTTTGAGGATGGCTGCTTCGCAGAACGCTTATCTCGAACCGACCTCTGCCCCAAGGCAGTGGTTTGCCCCCGTCTGCCCCAAGGCACTGCCTTGGGGCAACTGAGGGAATCGTTCTGCGAAGCAGCAAACACATATAGCAGTTTCAAAAAGCGAGCTTTCCGTACCTTTGGGCCACACTAACGGCATAATTGTATGAACTTCTCGCGAATCCTGCTTAGCCTAAGCTTCTGGGCGCTTCTCTCTCCGCTATTGGCGCAAAACCCCATCGGCATATTTATCGATTGTCAGATGGGCTGCGACTTCCGCTACCTCAAACAGGAGATACGTTTTGTCAACTATATGCTCAACCGCCAAGACGCGGACGTTTATATCCTCGCGACCCAGCAACGTACAGGAGCAGGAGGGCGGCAGGTGCAAATGGTGTTTATCGGCGAAGGTGAATTTGCAGCCCTGAGAGACACTTTGACTTATAGCGTCGACCCTAATGCCACCGACGCCATCCGCAGAGAGCAATTTGTCAAGGGGATCAAAAGGGGATTGCTGCCTTATCTCCTGCAAACGGATTTATTGGACGATCTCGACTATCAAATCGCCCAACTAGCGGAAGATGAGGAAACGCCAAACGATAGTGCCCAAGATCCTTGGAATTATTGGGTGTTTAATATCGGAGGGGGAGCGAACTTTGATGGTGAGCAAAGCTTTGCGGGCGTCGAATTGAGGGGGCGTTTTGATGCCGATCGGGTCACGGATAAGCATAAACTCGAAACCTCTTACCGCTACGATTACGAAAAATCCACCTTTACCCTCACCGATGGCGAACGCATCGAAAGC
>JBCAWW010000441.1:0-5239 GCA_038534415.1 Bacteroidota bacterium
CAACTACCGAGTCGTTGACAATACAGGTTTGATTTATCCTTCTTATACCCGCTTTGTCAACGACTCGGTAGTTGCGCACCAAGATTTGAGGCGTTCTCCTTGAAAATCGAAACAGATTGAAATTGGCAAAGGTGCAATTGAAAAAATCATATTTCCCACCACCATCAATAAAGACGGTCCGATCTTTACAGGTACTGACGATGGAGTTTTCCATTCGTATCGCTGGCGCGGAACTAGCAGTCGCACCCGTCTGGTCGAACCCTTGACCCCAGACACCAAATAAACTCATATTCTTGATGAGGCTATATTGGATATCTACTTTAGGGTTAGCGGTGAGCGAGAGCGAATCTACCCGCACGCCAAATAAAGCGTTTTTGATCTCACAATGCCTGAGCTTATTGTCTCGACTCGTAGCGCTAAACCAAACCCCTCGCCATTGGGCGGGATTTTCTAGATAAAGCGAATCAAACCGGCTGCCTTGCATCACGATCGGATCATAAGGCAAACCCTCGGCGATCAAGGTTCCATTGACAATCAAAGTGGAGAAAAGGGCAAAGAAGGGGAGACCCTCCTCATCTTGAAAGCCAAATTTATAGGGGGTGAAAAAAATATTCGTACCAGGTTCAATGGTCAGAGTAGTACCCTCCGTAACAAATATAGGACCATCAAAAATGATCGGTTTGCCGGGACTTAGCGTGGTGTCTTCATCAAAGATATAGCCTTCTATACCCAGCGAATCTCCACTCTGCCTTAGCCTGGCAGTGAAAAAATAGGCATCAATCACCTTACCGTAGATCAGCATTTGCTGCGTCTCATCTCCGATCTGAAAGTTGATAAACTCCTCGATAAAGTTGTCCTGTAAGGTACTCGTATGATTGAGGAAGATATGCATACTGTCGTTGGCTGCAATCACAATGTCAGTGGTATCAGTAGTTTGCAAACCATCGATAATCATCTCAAACTGCGTCTCAGGACTATCTTCTAGCCAAATTCGAGAAATTTTTACGGCTCTATTTTGAGTATTACGCACAATCAAGCGTTCGCTAGGGGCGAGAAAAGTCGTGAAAATCGAGTCAAACTTGACTGTATCAACATTAAATGACAATGTACCCTCTTCCACAGGATTGGTCGGACGCTCACAACTCCACAATCCAACCATAAGGGCGCCAATTAGGCCCAGTAATGCCAGTTTTTTCATATACGCAAATCTAATACCCCTTTAGCTGCTAATCCAGCGAAAAAAAAAGCCACCCCTACATGTCAAAAACGATAATTCATTCCTTCATCAAATCAACAATTCCCTTTACCTTTGTGGTCGATGACAAAAATTATCCCCGCAATCGATTTGATCGACGGCAAATGTGTCCGTTTAGAAGAAGGCGATTACGCCCGTAAAAAGGTGTACAATGAAGATCCCATTGAGGTGGCAAAATCCTTTGCTGAGGCTGGTATCCGACATTTGCACCTAGTGGATTTGGATGGAGCCAAAGCAGGTAGGTTGATCAATTGGAAGGTGCTTGAGGGGATTACCCAAGCAACCTCACTAGAGGTTGATATGGGGGGAGGTATCAAAACGGATGAGGATCTGCGCCTAGCCTTTGAATGCGGGGCCAAACAAGTAAACGTAGGCTCCATTGCCGTCAAAAATTCTGCCCTATTTTTGGATTGGATTGCCCGTTATGGAGCCGAAAAATTGATCCTAAGTGCAGATGCACGAGATAAAAAAGTCGCCATCCATGGTTGGCAAACCCAGACTGAACTTGAATTGATCCCTTTTCTCGCTGACTACCTTAGCCAAGGAGTGCAGACTGCGGTGGTAACTGATATCTCCAAAGACGGAATGCTACAAGGGCCTGCTATCGATCTATATGCTGAAATACAGACCCAAATTCCTACTTTAAACCTTGTGGCCAGTGGAGGCGTTTCCAGTATGGAGGATGTCCAAAAACTGATCGAAAGCAATATCTACGGCATCATTATCGGTAAGGCGATTTACGAAGGCCGGATTAGCCTTAAAGCGCTAGGCGCTATTCTCTAATCATTATGTTGACCAAACGCATTATACCCTGTCTTGACATCAAGGACGGTCGGACCGTGAAGGGAGTGAATTTTGTTGGACTCAGAGATGCTGGTGATCCGGTAGCTTTAGCCGCTATGTATGCCGAGCAAGGTGCCGATGAACTTACCTTTCTTGATATCACTGCTACAGTAGAGCATCGTGATACGATGGCGGACCTGGCCCGAAAAGTAGCTGAGCAAATCAATATACCCTTTACTATTGGGGGAGGGATCCGTTCCGTCGAAGACGTCCGCCGACTCCTACAGGCCGGAGCAGATAAAATCTCCATCAATTCTGCTGCTGTCCGACGGCCAGAACTTATCAATGAACTCTCACAAGAGTTTGGGAGCCAGTGTATCGTAGTGGCGATTGATACTAATTTGCACGAAGGCGATTGGATGGTCTTTACTCATGGAGGCCGTAAACCAACCGAACGTAAGACCCTAGATTGGGCCAAAGAAGTAGCTGAAAGAGGAGCGGGTGAAATACTATTGACTTCCATGACCAGCGATGGGACCAAAGCCGGTTTTTCGCTCGAAATCACTCGCCAAGTATCCGAATTGGTCAATATTCCTGTCATCGCTTCTGGTGGGGCAGGTAGTAAACAGCATTTTGTCGAAGCCTTTGGCGAAGGCAAAGCGGATGCCGCACTCGCTGCTAGTATTTTTCATTTTGGGGAGATTCCGATTCCCGAACTCAAAGCCTACTTACACCAAGCAGGCGTGATCGTAAGACAGTAAATTATCCTGATGAAACTCGATTTTGATAAAGTAAACGGCCTGATTCCGGCCATCATTCAAGACGCAAAAACCAATAAGGTCTTGATGCTCGGATATATGAATGAGGCTGCTTTAGCCCAAACTCAAGAGAGTGGCAAGGTGACCTTTTATAGCCGAACCAAAAAACGCCTTTGGACCAAAGGCGAAACTTCTGGCAACTTCCTCGAACTAGTAGAGATTCGTGAAGATTGCGACCAAGACGCTTTGCTCGTCAAAGCAAATCCCCTTGGACCGGTTTGCCATACTGGGACCGATACCTGTTTCAGAGAACAAAATCAGCCGGGTGTTGAGTTTCTCAATCATCTCGGTGCTGTGATCAAAGATCGACATGAAAACCCCAACCAAAAGTCCTATACCGCCTCTTTATTTAAAAAGGGCATCAATAAAGTCGCTCAAAAAGTGGGGGAAGAGGCCGTTGAAGTGGTGATCGAGGCAAAGGATGATAATATGGAGCTCTTTCAAAATGAAAGTGCTGATCTACTCTATCATTTACTCGTTTTGCTGGAAGCCAAAAACACCAGTCTAGATGATATCGTGAAGGTGTTGGTAGCGCGCCATGCTTAAGTAATATCTTTACCGAACCAAGACTCACAATGACGATATTTCCTTAAGTCTATATACCGTCTACTATCGTCTTAATACTCTGCTCAACAGCTTAGCCCGAGGGGGAAGGACCTGTAATCCTTCAGCCTTGGGCTATTTTATAAGTGATTTTGCTGTCTCGGGTTACGTTTTTTCCGCTTCGCGGAACGAATAATTGAACATCATTCAAAACCAACCCTTATGCAACGCAGCTTTTTATTTTTTGTCGCTTTAAGCTTTCTCGCTATGGTCAGCCCAACTATGGAACCAATATTTGTTGAATTGTTGCCCAATGCCACCTTTGAAGTCGAAGGAGATCTATCTGATGGCATCCTCATGGAGGACCTTTCTTGGGCTTGGAGCAGCTCAAACGCTTGTTTCCCTGCTACCCAACAACAGAAGTTTACCGGCAATCATGTGCTCTATACCGCTAATCTTCCACGCTACTCAGAACTAGAGGTTACCGTTGTGCCACATGATAAGAATGCCAATTTTAGCATCTACGCCTATGAAGTGGGCCTAAACAATGATGCTGTAGTGCCTAATCTACCTCGCTGCATTCGCTGCGAAGCTGATCACAAATGGGACCGTAACTACAAAGGCAAGACTCAAAATCACACCCGCACGGTACGCGATCTAATTGCCATCAACAATCCCTATAAGGTCGTGGTAGGAGTAGTCGGGGCAGAAGGGCTGACTGAGGGAGCCTACACCCTGCAATTCAAGCTCAAAAGTAGATAAGAAAATAGGTGTGGAGGTTTTTCTCCAAACTTTATTAGTAGTCCACAGCATATTCCCCAATTGGGGTTTATGCTGTTTCACTTTTTTTAGGAGAGGCGGCGCGACAATCTCCCTAAGAGAGCAAATACTTTTTTATATTTGAGCAAAGCCTCAGGCCATATGAAAAGAAGTACGCGCAATGCAGCCAAAACCAAGCAGGAGATCATCGAGAAATCCGCTGCTGTTTTTAATGTGCATGGATATGCGGGTACAAAAATGCAGATGTTGGTCGATGCTACTGGCTTTCAGATGGGGGGTATTTACCGACATTTTGGGACCAAAATGGAGCTTGCCAAAGCTGCCTTCCAATACAATTATCAAATACTGATCAAAAGCAATTTTGAAGTTGAGCCCCAATTAAACCCCCAAGAAAAACTCTCCACTATTTTTCAAAATTATAAAAGGATGGCGCTTAAGCCCACTATTCCGGGTGGCTGTCCGATTTTAAATACGGCCATTGAGGTCGATGATACAGATGAAGCTTTTCGGCAGCTTGCCAAAACTGCTTATGAGGATGTGGTCAGCATGATCGCCAAATTGCTAGAGGAGGGAAAAGCTCAAGGCTTCTTCAAGCCTGAGATCGATTCCCAAAAAGAAGCTCAGTTTGTCTTTGCTTCGATAGAAGGGGCCATTATGGTGAGTACCATCAGTCGGGATCGCGAAGCTTTTGTCAATATCTTTGACCGCACCCAATCTTATCTAGAGGGCAAAGTCTTTTTATAATACTATCAGATATTTTGTTTTGGGGATTACCGCTGCGCGGAACGCTTCCCAAGCTCTCCGCTTTTGGAACTTAGCAGCAAAATAGCTCTTCAATATTTCTCTAGGCCCACTTTTGAAACCAAGAGCTCATCTTCATGGAGATGACGCCAAGGACAGCCTCGCGAAAAATCCCTTTGGACATTTTGGATTCGCCTTCGGTACGATCCCGAAATATGATCGGCACCTCCTTGATTTTGAAACCATATTTCCAAGCCCGAAACTTCATTTCAATTTGGAAAGCATAGCCTACAAAGCGCACTGGTCGTTCCAAGACTTT
>JBCAWW010000442.1:0-5238 GCA_038534415.1 Bacteroidota bacterium
GAGTGTATGCAGGAAAACGCCGCTCATTAAGGTATATGATAATCGTTCTGCGAAGCAGTAGCCTAAACTCTATTTTATCTCTACCCCCTCCAGATCAGCCAACTTTGCGCGGAATCCCCAACCTCCCCTCTGCTCGCTAACCGCAAAGGTGATCACGTTTTTGCCGGGTTTAAGGGCCAAATATATGGCGTCGAAATAGCCAATCGTCCCTAAATAGCGATAGTCTCGGCTCCGAAATTGGCGCTGCCCACTGTAGACCAAAGTACCATTGACATAAACCTTGGCAATATCACTATAACCAAAATCTAATTGTTTGATTTGCTCCGTTTCTGACTCAATCGTAAAACGAGCTAGGACAGTATTGATTTTATCAGTAGTGCCAGAGCGTTGAGCGAGATTGAGGGTGCCCGTATATTCGATAGCATATGTTTTCCAGCTTCGCTGAACGCTCATCTCTTCTGGCAAGTACGTTTTGCCGGCCAACTCAGCAGCCTTGAACCCATCTGAAACCTGCCAATTTAGCACTGTCGCTGCTGGCATAGGAGGGAGCTTGGGGGCGGCGGTTTTGATCTCAGGATCTTCGATCTTTTGATAGCTAAAATTGGCAAAATGCGGAGAGGCGAGAAAGTTGTATACGCCGAGATAACCAGTGGCCAATTCGCGTTTAAGCTCAAAAGCATGGAAAGCGGGTGTTTCCATATCGTCTATATAGACCTCCATTTGCTGATCATTGATCACAAATTTGAGGTGCATCCACTCATCATAACGCCATTCATGCGCCACACCATGACCGGGACCATGATACAGTTGCCAGCCAGAGAGCCCATTGTAAACGGGGGTATATTGCATGGCATCAGGATTGCCCGATTGATGGGCTCGCATATAGTATTCTTCATGGTTTTGGGGATCAGTAATGCGAAAGTGTAAACCAAAGAATCCCCGGTCGGCCGGAAAGTTGACGTCATATTCGATAATGCCGTTTTTGAAGGCTACCTCCGGTAAACGCGCGGTCCCATCTTTGAGCCAAAGACTTTCTTTGCCTTTATAGTCTTCTATTTTATAATCTCCTTGGATATCCCATGCTTCGGCGCTAAAAGGTATGGACACAGTTTCCTGTGCCCATAGATTATAAGCAAAAAACATCAACACCAAGAGGGAAAAGCTTTTTTGATTTATCATAATTTCTGTGTTTTTGTGGAAGAGCAATTTCTGACCAAGTGTCATAAATTATGGCAACAAAAGCCGTTTATTTTCCGGCCATTTATGGTTTTTTTGTTTAAAACAGCCTTTTCATGGATACAGAGCTTATTCATCTCAATCGACTCAAAAGCAGGATAGCCGAGCAAACCCAACTGGGTAATGAAAATGGAGTGCTAAGGCAAAGAGACTTTATGTACTTGGCCAACCTCATCGAGGAGGCGTCCAAAGTCAGGCTGAGCATCTCGACCCTCAAGCGTATCTGGAAAGCAGATAATCAATCCTTACCCCACCTTAGTACCCTCGACGCTTTGGTCCAGGTCGTTGGATATCCAAACTGGCATGACTATAAAAAGGCCTCCACCCCTAGCCTTCCTCCTAAGACGAAGGAGCAAATCGTTGCGGCCAAAGGTATTTGGTATGTCGCGATGATTGGCTTTTTGGCCCTGATGGGTTTATTGGCCTTGATCGTACCGGGTTTTATCAGCCAAGAAGGGGTTTACATCAGCGGCCGGGTAGATTTTACTGCTGACCAGACAGTGAGTGTGGGGGTACCCAATAGTGTGATTTTTGCTTATGATCTGAGTAATGTCAGAGCGGATAGTTTTTTCATACAGCAATCTTGGAATGAAGCCTTCCGCGAAGCGATAGACCCCAACAAAACTCACTTTACGAGCATCTACTACTATCCGGGCTATCATAAAGCAAAGCTGATCGCCAATGATTCAGTCATTGCCGTACAGCCGATCCACTTATTGACTGATGGCTGGTTGCCCTTTGTCAGTACAGCCTTTGGGCAGGAGCGTCCGATTTATTTGCCAAAAGAAGTAGGGAGCAGGAGTGGGAATCTTCGGATTGAGCGTAGAGACCTAGCAGCTTTGGACTTGAACTTGCAAGCGCCCTTTCAAGTGAGCTTTCGGCAGATGCAGGATTTTGGAAACTTATCTAGCCAAAATTTCAGGATCAAAGCACGCCTAAAGGCCGATTCTCTAGCCGAAATGCCTTGCCAATCCATGGAGATGATCCTCCATTGTGAGAAGCATATCCTAGTGGTACCGATCACAAGCAAAGGCTGCATCAGCAATATTGGCTTGAAACTAAGCGATAAATATCTCAGAGGCAAAGAGCATGATTTTTCGGCTTTTGGGGTCGATGATTTGTCGCTTTGGCATGAATTAGAGCTGCAGATCAAAGAGCAAAAGGCGGAAGTTTTGATCGATGGACGCTTGATTTACCAATTGGACAAGCCTGCCAAACTGGGTACGATCAAAGGCTTGGACATACGCATCGATGGATTGGGGCAGGTGGATTGGGTGAGACTATGGAAGGGCGAAGACGAGTTGGTATTTGGAGATGAGTTTGAGTAGGCTCAGACAGCATGGGCGGCAAAAGAGGGCATTTATTTTGCTTTCCGCTTCGCGGAACGCTCATCAGCTGCCAGCAGTGGCGCTAGGTCGAATCCCCTCCTGCGTGAGTCCCGAAATCAGGATTCTGATTTCGTCATTTGATACTTAATGAGATTGCTCATCGTCCCTATGCTCGGGACGCGGTCGAAATGCGTTCTGCGAAGCAGTAAAAACCAAGCCACCCCAAAATCAGATAGACCGGCGACTCACCCAATAAACAGCAATCTTATTGTTTTACAATTTTTTGTTGGATGCTTCCTACTTCGTTTTGGATACGCAAAAAGTACACTCCCGCACTCAAGTCAGACACATCATAAGCGCGCTCGTGATTGCCAAAACCCAATAAGCCTTGATCGAGGTACTTTACGACTTGCCCCATTTGATTTTCAATCAAAATACTGACTTGATGGGCTTCCTCTAATTGGAGGTCTAGGGTTATTTGCTCCTTGGCAGGATTGGGATAGACCTTGAGTCTAGCGCCTTTGAAACGCCCATCACTAATCGCAGTGGAGAAGCTAGGCTCCTCCTGAAAGACAGCATATTGCGTTAGCGCTCCTGTCCCTGAATCAACCGAGTAAATCCCAAACAACTGGAAGTCAGCCCCTTCTTTGATCCAAAGGTAGGAATCAGTCGTAGTGTTGAAAAAAAATGGCCCGCTGCCTAAATCTACACTATCGGATGTCGTAGAGACCAAGTGGATTCGCACTACATCGGTGATCGTCCCCCAAGGCAAAATCAAAGTACCATAGGCGTCGTATTCGCCTCTTGTGATCCCTTCGCGATATACCGTGGTGCCCGCACTCTCATATTGTCCCCTAAACTCAGTCCGAAAAGTATCTTGATACTGCATCGGAAACTTTAATATGGTTTCGGCTACGCTATAATCGATAAAAACGGTAGCGGTATTGACGCCCAAACGGACATAGCTAGAATCTGTAACTTGGATAAACTCGGTGTCTTGGGTTTGAGTCATGGAAGCAAAAGTAGCCTCAGGAAAACTGACATTACTCGGCGCCATCATCGGATCCACAATCGTCGTGAGATTCGTAGCAAGGGGAATCACATTGGAGTAGTCCCAAAGCTGCATGCCCCCGATTGTGTCTGGAGGAGAATAAGCAATGGTGCTGAGATAGATGGAATCTCCAATCTCTGGAACTAAAAAATCGGCCGTGACGGTAGATTGTGCAAAAGTGGGGGAAAACAATACAATCATTGCTCCCATCAGAAGGTAAAATGACCTCATATGTGAAATTTATTGTGTTTACCTCCTAACTGTGGTTTAGAGCGATTGTTGCTCCAATCGTGAAACTAGCTCCGGTATTATCAGTTGGAAGCTCGGAACGCATCATTTCTGGGGGTAGAAGTCGTGATTTTTATCTTCCCGCTGCGCGGAACGCTAATAATCGTTCTGCGAAGCAGTAAAATAGGTGTAGCGGCCGATTGCACAGGCGGAATGAGAGAAGCGTTCTGCGAATAGCAAAAAAAAGCCAACCCACCTCAAAATAAGATAGGCTGGCGGCTCACAGTATAAACTGAAATCTTACTGTTTTACAATTTTTTGCTGGACACTTCCTGCTTCGCTTTGGATACGCAAAAAGTACACTCCCGCACTCAAGTCCGACACATCATAAGAGCGCTCATGATTGCCAAAACCCAATAAGCCTTGATCGAGACGCTTTACGACTTGCCCCATTTGATTTTCAATCAAAATACTGGCTTCCTGAGCTTCCTCTAATTGGAGTTTCAGGCTTAGCTGCTCCTTGACGGGATTGGGATATACACTCAGACTCGCACCCGCCAACAGACCTTGGCTAATCCCGGTCGCATAGCTCGGCTCAGATTGATAGACGGCATAATCAATCGTAGTGCCCAGCCCAGAATCAATCGAATAAATGCCTAAAAGCTGAAAATCATTGCCTTCTTTGACCCAGATATAAGAGTCGATCGTCGTATTGATAAAAAAGGGAAAGCCGCCAACATTGGTGCTGTCTACCGTAGTCGAAACGACATGAATACGCGCCACATCGCTAAGCGTCCCCCAAGGCAGGACCAAAGTACCATAAGCATCATATTCGCCTCTCGTAAATCCCTTGCGGTGATAATTTGAACCCGCACTCATAAACTGACCGCTAAATTCATTGCGAAAAGTATCTTGATATTGGAGTGGAAACTCCAAGAGTATCTCCGGCACAGTATAATCGATCAGGACATTGGCGGTGGCGTCATAAACACCTAGCCGGATATAAGTAGAATCTGTCACTTGGCTATACTCGGCCCCTTCAACAGGATCGGTATACGCATAGTCAGCTTCGGGAAAATTGGCACTGTAGGTCGTCGTCGTAGGGTCAACCACTTTGGTAAGGCTGGTTGAGGTCGGCACCACGGTCGAATAATCCCATACTTGCATCCCTCCCGTGGGATCGGCAGGAGCATATTGAAAGCGGTTTAGGTAAATAGAATCCCCCAGCTCTGGAATGATATGAGCGGTGGTAACAATAGTTTGGGCAAAGCTAAGGTTGCACAATGCAATCATAGCTCCCATTAGGAGAAAAAATGACTTCATGTTTGAAAAATTATTGTGTTATCGTACTATTTTGGTTTGCTGGATTAGTTGTTGCTGGTTTGCAAAAGTAGT
>JBCAWW010000443.1:0-5237 GCA_038534415.1 Bacteroidota bacterium
GTTTGTCAATCTCAGTAACGGTCTTATGAATCGCTTCCTCATTAGCTAAAGTCGGAATACGGTCCTGATGATAAAGCAAACGCACATAAGAAAGCTCAATGGCATTGAGCTTATTGAGGAGATTGTTTACCAATGAGGGTACAGACGTATTCATTTTCTTAAATCCTTCGCGTACATCTTTGATTCGCTTGCGGAGTTTGTCAAAGCGACGCTGAGATTCAAGTCCAAGTTCGTTATAGTATTCTACTAAGGTCTTAGTCTTTTTAAAGGCTTCTATATCCTTATGATATTTAGCGTTGATTGCGCGTATGAAGCGCGGATTCCGGCTAATAGCACTCAAGGCTAGCATCTCTGCGCCTCCTGCCATCATGATGAGGGAAGAAGTTGTCAGAGCAGGGTCCATAAGACTCTGGAGTGCTTCGGGTAAGGTAAGAACGCCTAAAACCGCTAAGCCCGTAATTGCACCTAAAATTACCAGATGTACAGGCCAGAAGAAGGCCTCCTTCGTGTAATTGATGAATTTTTGTACTCTGGTTTTATTATTCTTCGTTTTTGCCAAGGCTTTGAATTATACGTGGTCCTTATTTAGCTACTGGATCTTAGCCTATGAAGTTACAAAATTCAGTCCGAATTTCTATATCGCCTTATCCCTAACCTAAGCTAGTGATGGCAAGCTCGATTCGTCGATAGGTTTCTGCTGCTCCTAATAAAGCGGCAATATCAAAAGCTCCTGGGCCCGAACTGACTCCCGTCAGGAGCAGGCGAAAAGGAGCTAGCACCTGTCCTGCTCCGATTTCTCGTTCCGCGATGAGCGACTCAAAACACTTATGAAGCTCCTCTGCGGTCCAGTCTGATACTTGTTCAAACTTCTCTTTTAGAGCTAGCATCAACTCTCCACTATGTGCCTTCCAGCGCTTTTTAGCAAACTTGGCATCATATTCAGTTGGTGCCGCAAAGAAATAAGCAGCTTGCTCGACGAAATCTGGCAACAAAGTAACCCGTTCTTGTAAAAGAGTAATGATTTGATGTAGATAAGAATCGTCAACTTGCAGATTATATCCTGCTTGGGACCAATAGGGTGCGATAAGCGGCATCAATTCAGCAGGGCTTTTGGCTCTGATGTAAGTTTGGTTAAACCACTTGAGTTTGTCAATATCAAAAGTAGCACCTTTGTTGCCAATGCGCTCTAGACTGAAGCGTTCCGTAAGACGGGCCTCATCCATAACTTCTTCTTCATCGCCGGGATTCCAACCTAGCAAAGCCAAGAAATTCAGCATCGCTTCTGGTAGGTAGCCATCTTCGCGGTAGCCCGTAGAAATTTCGCCTTCTGCATTGGTCCAATTGGTCGGAAATACAGAGAAACCTAGTTTATCGCCTTGGCGCTTACTCATTTTACCCTTGCCATTTGGATTAAGGATTAGGGGTAAGTGCACAAATGTGGGAGGTGTCCAATCAAAGGCGCGGTATAGCAATACGTGCAAAGGCGTTGAAGAAAGCCATTCTTCTCCGCGAATTACGTGGGTAATTTCCATCAAGTGGTCGTCCACGATGTTGGCAAGGTGATAGGTCGGAAGCCCATCACTTTTGAGCAGAATCTTATCGTCGAGTTGGTTCGTATTAAAAGTTACTTCTTCCCGCACCACATCTTTGAAACTTACCTCCTCATTTTCGGGCATCTTCATGCGAATGACATATGGAGTACCGGCATCAATTTTGGCCTGTACTTCTTCGGCAGAGAGGGTCAGACTATTGGTCATCTCTGCTCGGGTCAGTGCATTGTATTGTTGGGCCGAAGAGGCTGCCGCTTTGAGGCGTTCGCGCATGGCGTCTAATTCTTCTGGGGTATCAAAAGCGACATAGGCCTTGCCTTCGGCGAGTAGCTGGTCAGCATATTTGCGGTAGAGTCCTTGGGCTGCCCGATCACTTTGGCGGTAAGGACCGGCGGGGCCTCCTTGGTTTACGTCTTCGTCGAACGTTATCCCCAGCCAATTTAGGGCCTCCATGATGTATTCTTCGGCACCGGGCACAAAGCGTGTACGATCTGTGTCTTCACTCCGTAAAATGAATCGTCCGCCTTGTTGACGGACATATAAATAGTTGAATAAGGCGGTGCGAACACCTCCAATGTGGAGAGGGCCGGTGGGGCTAGGGGCAAAGCGGACTACTACTGACATAAAAAAAGTTTGCTGTTGGGAAGCAAAGGTAAGAGATTTTACTTGAAGATGATACGCTTGGAGCCGACTAGATTTCTGATCTTTTTAAATCCTTGTCTCATCCTCTCGCATATCGATATATTGAGGAAAAGAATCTTATGAAACGAATCTGGATGAGCCTCTTGTTTTTTTCGCTGATGGGCTTGAGCCTTCATGCCCAAGAGGCGCTGAAAAGCAAGGATAAAGCCGCTATTATGAAAGCCTTAAAAGAGCAGCAAAAGGCTTGGAATCAAGCTGATATTCCCACTTTTATGGAGGGATATTGGCAGTCGGATTCCTTGGTTTTTGTTGGGAGTAGTGGACCCCAATATGGTTGGCAGACCACCTACGACAATTATTTTGTTCGTTATCCAGATAAAGCTGCCATGGGGCAGTTAGAGTTTAGCGTTCTCCGACTGGAGAAACTAGGCTCAAAAAGCGCATTTATGATTGGGAAATGGTATTTGACCCGTGATATTGGCGATGTAGGGGGATATTTTACCCTAGTTTGGAAAAAGATAGATGGAAAATGGTTGATCGTGAGTGATCATACCAGTTAAATGGAGGGATTCATTTTTACGAAAGCTAGCGGCCAGTTTGTGCCGCTATTTGAGGGTCGCTTTGCCAATATGTTTTAAGGCGGCAGCGAGCTGATCTATTTCCGCTTTTTGGTTATAAAAGTGGATGCTTACGCGAATGTTGCCTCCGCGAAATGCTACATCTATTCCTTGCTCCACCAGCGTTTTGACGATCTCTTCGGTGCCTTTGATCGACATGATACCAGAGCGGAAGGCAGGATTGTAGGTGGATACAATCGGCCAGTCAATGCGTTTGAGCTCTTCGTATAGGTAGTGGCTTAGTTTTAGGACGCGTTCGCCGATGGCGTCCAAGCCAATTTCTTCTAACTCACTCCAAGCCTGCCCAATGGCAATCAGACCCGGATAGTCATGATGGCCAGCTTCCATACCAATTGGGGGTAGGGTAGAGGTGCTTGGTTGTTGGCCTTCTTCTAGCAAAAACAGGTTGCTCGAGCCTGCTACTGGCATCTCACCGTTTTGCCATACCTTTTCGGAGACATACATGACGGCATTGCCAAAACCTGCGGTGGGCCATTTGTATCCACTAGCGATAAAAATATCGACGGGCGTTTCACTCAAATCAATCGGGATCATGCCCCAAGATTGAGTAGCATCTACTACTAGGCAAATATTGGCTTGCTGACAAAGTTGACTCAGTTCAGAGAGTGGGATTGCATAGCCCGTAAGCCATTGCACATGACTGACAGCCAAGATGTCTGGCTTGAATTCTTGGATATGCTTCCACAGTTTATTGAGCGGGATGCTACCATCTGCTTCAGGCTCACAGTGCTCGCATTCGTATTTGTTGATCTGCCAGGGCAAAGTGACGGAAGCATAGTCTTGATCTACAAGGAGAACCTTTTTGCCTCGACCCAAAAGATTTGCAGCATAATTCATCCCAACGGTAAAGTTGGGCAATAGCGCTAGTTGATAGGCGGGAACCTTGAGGCTAGCAGCCAGATTTTTGCGTGCGCTTTCTATTTGGGCTTCCCAATCCCAGCGATGTTGGCCACCGCTATTGAGGAGGTCATCCCAAAAAAGCTGAACGGCAGCTTGTGTGCCAGTAGAAACTAGGCCACAGGCGGCGGTATTGAGATAAATACGGTTTTGTAAGGCGGGGTAGCGAAGGCGTAGATCGTGCCAATTCATCGTAGAGTGTAGGCTTTGGTTTGCTGCAAAGATAATAGATGTAAAGCGAAAGCAAACGGTACTAAAAAGGCCGGTAACCAGACAATTGGAAATTGGGCGACAATTTCGTTGGAAGGTTCGTTCATAAACTGGCGGAAAGGAGTGGGCATCGATAGAATAGCCATCGTAACGATGGTCAATAAGAGGGCTAGTCCGACATAATTATAAAGTTTGAGCCATCGTAGCGGATGACGGATAGTCCGATACATCATGATGGCAAGAGTAAGACCTAATAAGCCCGATAGTATATCAAAGTTGTAGCCTTCGAAGGTGAGTTGTTTGGGCAATAGGCTGGCTGCAAACAACAGCCACAGTAAAATTTCTACAATAATGCGAAAACTCTGAGCGGCTGGAAGCCAAAATAAAGGGATGCCTGCCAATATTTCTTTTGTAGACTTTTGGCGTATCCAGATGA
Organism: Bacteroidota bacterium; assembly: GCA_038534415.1. GTDB lineage: Bacteria > Bacteroidota > Bacteroidia > J057 > J057 > JBCAWW01. The sequence continues at coordinate 4,374 of JBCAWW010000443.1, forward strand.
TAATCCCGATGATGGGGACTGTCAAGTTGATAAACATGGGCGGAGGGAGAACCTCAAAATTGCTAAAGATACCAAGGTAGGCCAGCGTGCCGGTGAAGGCGAGCCATAGTAAAAGGATTGCTGCTGTGATGAAGAAATAGCGATTTTGGCGTTCGGCGGCCCAGCCGGTCTGCTTCAAACCATATCTCAAGCCTCTGAGGAAAAGGGAAAGGCAGAGTAGGCTCAGGGTGATAAAGCCAAAATGGGCAAGTAGTAGGTAGCTCATGAGGTCCTTTTGGCCAATATAGGACCCAGCAGGAATAAAAAGAAAAGGTCGACCCATCAGAGATAGATCGACCTGTCTAAAAATCAGGTAATTTCTTTACAGTACAACAACAGAGTTGTCAGCACCAAATGGAGAAGCGACATATTTGTCAGCTGAATCATCATTGGTCCAAGTTTCTCCGTCGATGAGATAACGAAATTGGTATTCGTTTCCTTTGTCTAGTTCTACGGTCGTGGTGAAATCTCCGCTTTTGAGAGGCTTCATTGGTGCGGCGTCTTTATTCCATTCGTTGAAATCGCCAACAAGTGCTACTTCTTTAGCTGCAGTTGCAACTCCTTTTGGGAGGCGGAAAGTAACTTTTACTACAGGCTTACTTTTTAGTTCTTTTTTCTTAATGCTCATAAAATCCTTGATTACACTACTAACTAATAAGCAGCAAACTTAATAAATAATTGAGCTATTTGTTAAAAATAGTGTAACCAGAATGTTAAATTTTTGAAAAAATGATACCAAAGGTAAGAATGTCTGATAAATGAGAGCAATTTGGATATCATTTGAAAAGGAAGGCGGGCTGCAAATATAACTCTATAGTAGATTTG
>JBCAWW010000444.1:0-5236 GCA_038534415.1 Bacteroidota bacterium
CAAGAGCCGAGTGGCCAATCCGCGCGATGCAGAAGATATCTTGCAGGAAGTATGGCTACAGTTTAGTGCTGCCTGGGCCAAGCAAAATATCAAGCAGCCAAGGGCTTGGTTGTACCGAGTGATTCGCAACAAAATCATCGATCTATACCGCAAGAAGTCTCCCGAATGGTTGGAAGATTACCTCTACGAGGAATCCGAAGAATATCAGTTTGAAGCGGAGACAGAGATCGAAGGCATGGAGCAACCAGAAGTGCTCTATTTGCAGGAGCAGTTTTGGGAAGAGCTATATGAGGCTTTGGATGCATTGCCCTCCGCGCAACGCGAAGTCTTTTTGCTCAACGAGCTAGAAGGGCATACCCTCAGAGAGATCGCCGATCAAAAAGGAGAAAAGCTAAAAACGATAATCTCTCGTAAAGGCTACGCCATGAGGAGCTTACGCGAAAAATTAGTAGACATATTTGCCGAATTCGTAGAGGTAGATTAAAAAAAATAGCTACTCGATAAAGTAAAATTGCGACTCGAACGACTACTTAATTGAACAACATTTTTAAACCAGTAAAACTAGAATATTATGCATAGACATATGAAACATCGCCACCGTCATGGACGGCGCGAACAAAGCCGATACGCTCGGATGGGGTTTAGACGACCCAAACACAACATACCCGTCAATATCATCGAGCATGAAACGGAGTTTGTCCTTACTTTACATGCTCCCAGTTTCCCGCGAGATCAGATCAAGGTGACCGTAGTCGAGGATATGCTTTACATCAGCGGTACCCGCGAGATCGAAGGCGATACTCACCCCAACTTTTTGTTGCAAGAGTATCCCATCAAATCCTTCGAACGCTCTTTTGAGTTGAGCCACCGTGCTGATAAGCAAAACATCAAAGCCACTTATAAAGACAGTATTCTGACCGTCAAAGTAGGCAAAACCGTCGCGGCGCAACATCCTGAAATCGATATTGAAGTAGGCTAAGGGAGAGAGTACTGAGTAGAGAGTACAGAACGTATGGATTGATTAAAGCTACCCATTTTACCTCCGTCTTTCTACTTAGTACTATCCTCTTAATACTAAAAAAACTATCACCTGATAGGATGCGGCAATGGCTGGGACTGAGTCCCAGTCATTTTTTTTATGCAAAAAGTGCTTGTCCAGTGGGCACTACTGCTACTGCTTCCATTTTGACGAGTTTGTTGAGCAGCTTCTCTAAAAATTTGCTGCTGAGGTGTCCCCAGCCTTCTCCATCGAGCCCGTGTAAATTGATAATCAGCCAGCCGCCAGACGACTTGAGAAAGCGTTTGATTTTGGCCTTGACCCAGCGATCGATATTGTCTGGACCATTGGAAGAGCAGCCGAGGATTTCTGGTCCTTGATCGGGCATAGGGTTTACATCACCATTTCCCCAAGCGCGTAGAGCGCCTACTCTTGTCAAAGTATGCTGATTGAGCTCGGGGGTGGTCGCATTAAAGGGAAAGTTGAAGACCGCCTTGCTAGGATCAAAACCGTCTAAGCGTTCTACGAAGTAGTCTATACACTGATCGATCAAAGCGCTAGCTTCTTGGGTCGGGAGCTTATTTAGCCATGAATGTTTCCAACTATGAGGCATCACTTCATGCCCGCGTTTGACGAGTTGGTTCCAGTCCTCAAAACTGCCCATCAATTCGGGTAAGATATAGTCATCGGGGGCTTTGAAATCAGGCAGATGTCCTGAGGCGATGACATTAAAACAGGCCTTGAGCCCAACTGATTCGTAAATGTCTGCGGTTTTGAGAAATGATTTTCGGAAACCATCATCAAAGCTTAGCGTGATCAAATGTGTCTTGCCCTGCTCCCAAAACTTAAAGGGTACACCCGCGATGAGTCCCAAACTCGATAGGGTGGAGGATTGAATGAAATTGCGACGATCCATGTCGAATGCTTAAATAGGTGAATAATTGAGCTAGAGCGGGTGTTGCTTTAAGTTAGAGTTTTTGATCTCCTCATTCAAATTTGCGCCTATTCTGCCTTCCGCAATTCAAAAGCTACTTCATAATCCGAATCTTCGTATATTTGCCCGGCATTAAACACCCAAATCAATCTCAAAAATATGAATCGTATACTCAGTCTATTGCTAATTGCATTGATGGCATTCGTTGGATTTGCCTGTACTGAAACTAAGCAAGCAACTGCTGAAGAGGAGACAGTATCTACTGAAACGATGGCTGCAGAAACAGCTTCAGACGTAGCCTTTGAAGTCAATGTCTTGAACGACTCTATCCCAAGTCCACGCAAAGAAATGCAAGCCACTATCGATGGCGTTAGTGTAACAGTCAACTATGGCAGCCCTTCAGTAAAAGGTCGTACTATTTTTGGAGACCTTGTACCTTACGACCAGGTATGGCGTACTGGTGCCAATGAAGCGACTATTCTTACCGTTTCTAAAGATGCGACTATCAACGGGCAAGCACTTCCCGCTGGAACTTACGGTTTCTTTACGATTCCTGGCGAAAGCGACTGGACCTTGATTTTTAACAAAGTATCCGAGCAGTGGGGCGCTTACCAATACGACGAAGGTGAAGACCAGATGCGTGTAAAAGTTACTCCTATGGCCGCAGAGGCTACTTCTGAAACCCTCGAATTTGGGGTTGAGGAAGGCAAGGTAGTCATGATGTGGAGCGATCTAAAAGTGCCTTTCCCTGTGATGGGAGGTTAGGCTACTGCCAACTCATATAAGCAACTCTATTTCTGCCGGCAAGCCAAGCGGTCTTGCCGGCATTATTTATTCTGATGCTATAAAAGTTTTCCTCATTGAGTTGTGTCCAATTTAGCCCCCCATCATCGCTATAGGACATCCCTGGGCTACCGATGGCAAATATTTTTTGGCCCCCGCTTCGCGGAACGTATTGCACGCAAGACCTAAAGGCGGGTGCCTCTCCATCATTGAACAAAGACCAGGTCTTGCCTCCATCGGCCGTAATCGCCTTAGTCGCAAAGGCACTGTCTTTGTTATTCCAATCACCTCCCCAGATGAGGCCATGAGTTTCATCTCTAAAGGCAATGCTATATATCCCGGTCATTTGGCCGCCTTGTTGGATAGGCGTGTCAAAAACTTCCCAGCTTTTGCCGCGATCAGGACTGTGAAATACCCGCGCTTTTTGTCCGCCTGTAACCAGCCAAGCATGATCTCCCACTAGGGCAATATTGGTATTGCTAGCCGCAAAACCTGCTTCATTATCGGCTATGGGGGGGAGGTCCTCGCAGGGAATCTTGAACCAAGACTCGCCTCCGTCACGGGTCATCAGCACAGAAAGGCAATTGGCCTCTGTAGGGTCTCCAACAGCTATCCCAGTCTGATCATCCCAAAACTTGAGCGCATTATAGTAGGCATCGGGATGTTCCTCTTGGTATTTGAGTTCCCAGTTTTTGCCCTCGTCCCGAGAACGAAAGAGCATGGCGGGTGAACCCGTACTGAGCAAATATTTGGCGTCTTGAGTGATGGCCAGTGCTCTAAATCCAAACGCTAAACCTTCGACGCGAATACTATCAATCGTCCAATGCTTCCCTGCATCATGGCTGTAGCCATACACTCCGCCGGAGCCCGCAAACCAAGCATTTTGTTCGTCAATGGCCTCAATGGCCCTTACGCTGCTAGGCACAGCCGTAGCCATAATTTGTGGGACAGGAGGGCTAGATTGTTGCTTTTCGGTAGCTTGAGGCCTTTTAGCCGGTTGACAAGCGAAGAGAGAAATACTCAGTAAAAGTAGCAAGTAGTGTGTCGACATAGATGCAAGCTAAGATTTTGGACGGAAAAATCCCTAAGTGTAATTTCCGTTTTATCGATTCAATATTATGCTGAGCAAAACTGAACTGGCGCATACTGCCCACCGCATCCGTCCTTATATCCATCGCACGCCTGTGATGAGTTCTCGATTATTAAATGATATTTCGGGAGCGAAGATCTACTTCAAATGTGAAAACTTCCAGCGCATGGGAGCCTTCAAGATGCGGGGCGCTGCCAATGCTATTTTACAGTTGACTAGCGCGCAAAAGAGTAGGGGGGTGGTTACGCATTCCTCTGGCAATTTTGCTCAGGCGCTATCGCTCGCTGCTCAGAGCTTGGGGGTAAAGGCCTACATCGTTATGCCCGAAAATGCACCCGAGGTCAAAAAGGCCGCGGTCAGAGGATATGGAGGAGAGATCATCCTTTGTCCTCCAACGCTAGCCGATAGAGAGGCAAATGCCAAAAAAATCGAGGATGAGATTGGTGCTACGTTTTTGCATCCTTCCAATGATGACCATGTGATCTTAGGACAGGGTACTGCTGCCTTAGAGTTGTTGGAGGAAGAGCCGGCACTTGAAGTGTTGATGGCTCCCGTAGGCGGTGGAGGCTTGATTGCCGGAACTGCCTTAGCCGGCCATCACTTTGGTAAAAACTGTATTACAGTTGGGGGGGAACCCTTTGCGGTTGATGATGCCTGGCGTTCGCTGCAAAGCGGAAAAATAGAAACTAACGAAAGCACCAACACGATTGCTGATGGCTTGAAAACGCAGTTGGGCGACCGCAATTTCCCGATCATCCAAAAGCTAGTAGATCGCATCATCAGAGTGGAGGAAGCAGAAATTGTGGAGGCATTAAGGCTAATCTGGGAACGAATGAAAATCATAATCGAACCCTCTTGTGCGGTACCATTTGCGGCGCTCTTGAAAGAAAAAGAAGCATTTACCGGTAAGAAGGTGGGAATCGTGCTCTCAGGGGGAAATGTGGACCTTGCTAAGCTGCCTTTTTAGCCTTGGAGTGTAAGCTAAAAGACAGCCTCGCAAACTCTTAGGGCCTATCTTTGTTATACCATAAAGCGATAATCAATCCTAAATTATGAATTGGAACGACGTAATTAAGTACGCAAAAGATGGAAGTCCCGCTCCAGATAGAGTCGTGCGTAAAACGGAGGCCGAATGGCGAGAGCAACTTACGCCAGACCAATACTATATTACTAGGCAAAAAGGAACTGAAAGAGCCTTTACTGGAGAGTATTGTGAGATACATACAGCTGGTAAGTATAATTGTATTTGCTGTGGCACCCCGCTTTTTGATTCTAGTATCAAGTTTGATTCTAGCTCCGGTTGGCCCAGTTTTACCGAGCCTATCAAAGATAATGCGATCAAATATGAAGCTGATTATTCTCACGGTATGACACGCGTAGAGGTAATGTGCAATACTTGTGAAGGGCATTTGGGACATGTGTTTCCCGATGG
>JBCAWW010000445.1:0-5226 GCA_038534415.1 Bacteroidota bacterium
CAAATCCGCGAAAAAACCAAGGCCGAACAAATTATTCCCCAGGCTGATGAGACCTTCAAAATTATCACCAATGACGGCAAAGAGTATTTTGCGAACCACGTCCTACTAGCCATTGGCAGGAGAGGGACTCCTCGCAAGCTCGGGGTGCCTGGTGAGGATACCCAAAAAGTAGCTTATCGCCTACTAGAGCCGGAAAGGATCAATGACAAAAGGGTCATGGTCGTTGGCGGTGGAGACTCTGCCATTGAGTCCGCCTTATTGCTTAAGGACCAAAACGAAGTCTGTCTCTCCTATCGAAAAGATAAGTTTGCCCGCCTCAAACCCAAAAACAGAACCAAGATCCTCGCGGCCATCGAAGCTGGCGAGATCGAAGTTATTTATAACTCAAACGTACTGAGTATCAATCCAGATCATGTGCTCCTCAAAGTAAAAGACAGCGAGGATGCTCAGCAAAAGGTAAATGATCAGGTATATATCTTTATCGGAGGTGAATTGCCCACTGGCTTCCTCGAAAAAGCCGGCGTAGCCATCACCAAACGCTTTGGTTATATCGTCAAAAAGCATAAATAATTCATTTTGAATCGCTTAAGCAGACATATTTTTTTGCTCCTGAGCCTTTCGCTCACGCTAGCACAGGCCCAGCTCTCTCCCGGAGATCTGACCAATGCCCATGCCGAATATGAAGGTTTGAGCAATTGTACCCTATGTCACGATCTCGGTAACAAAGTCACCAATCAAAAATGTCTGGACTGCCACGATGATATCCAATCCTTCCTCGACGCCAACGAAGGCTATCATGCCCATAGCTCGGTCAAACGCCAAGACTGCTTTACTTGCCATAGTGAGCACCATGGCCGTCGCTTTGATATGGTGCGTTTTGATCAAGACAACTTTGACCATGATCTCACCGGTTACGAGCTAGAAGGACAACACGACCTAATAGATTGCCGCGAATGTCATGCGCCCGAAAACATAGCCGATAGCGAAATTAGAAGCCGCGAAAACACCTTTCTAGGCCTAGAACAAGCGTGTTTGTCATGCCATGATGATTATCACCAGCAGACCCTTTCGGAAGATTGTATCAGTTGTCACAATTTTGAAGGATTTAGTCCTGCTCCTGGCTTTGACCATGATGAGGCAGACTTTGCGCTGCGTGGAGAACATGCCAATGTAGATTGTATCGAATGCCACGCCAAAAGCATCCGTAACGGGCAGGAGTTTCAAGAGTTTAGTGATTTGCCTTTTGCCAGTTGTACCGATTGTCATGACGATGCGCATAGAAATCAAATACCCGGCTCTTGTACTCAGTGCCATGATGAGACTTCATTTAGCCGCTTTTTAGGGCAGAGACGCTTTAAACATGATCGGACAGGCTTCAGCCTCAAAGGGGCGCATAAACAAGAAGACTGCTTTAGCTGCCACGCTCGGACCAGCAATCCTTTGACCGTATTTCAAGACCAACAAGGCATAGCCGAGACAAGCTGTATTTCTTGCCACGAAGACCATCACGAAGGCAAATATGGTGAAGATTGTGCCCAATGCCACAATGAAGAAAGCTTCCTTTCGCTGACCAAAAACATGGATTTCTTTGACCACAGTGTTACAGATTATCCTTTAGAGGGTTTGCACCGAGAAGTAGATTGTAGGGCCTGCCATGCAGAACGCTTCTCCACCGCCATTGACTTTAGTGAGTGTAAAAACTGCCACGAGGACTACCACAATGGACAATTTGCCGCTAGTGGCCCCAGTGGCGAAGCCCAGGATTGTAATGCCTGCCATAGCCTAGAGCAAGACTTTACTTTTACTTCCTATTCCATAGAACGCCACCAAGAGAGTGCCTTCCCACTAGAAGGTGCCCATATCGCTACGCCATGCTTTGCTTGCCATATTGATGAAGCCGATCCGGAGCAACACTGGTCGTTCCGCGAAGTGGGCCAAGCCTGTATCGATTGTCATGACGACATCCATCAAGACTACATCAGTGAAAAGTATTATGCCAATCAAGATTGTGCAAGCTGCCACGGCAGCGAATCTTGGGCTTCTAGCAATATCACTTTTGATCACGATCAAACCGATTGGCCGCTTGAAGGCAAGCACCAAGAAGTCGATTGTAGAGCTTGCCACTTTGAGGCGATAGCTGAAGGTTCTAGCGAATTTACCCAGCAATTTATAGATCTATCCACCGATTGTATCTCCTGCCACGATAATGTGCATGGCGATGACTTTGCGATCGACGGTGTAACCGACTGTGTCCGTTGCCACGTAACGACGAGCTGGTTACCCGAAAAATTTGACCACAATACGACTGCCTTCCCATTGGAGGGTAAGCATACAGAAGTAGACTGCCGGGCTTGCCACGAAGTGGAAGACGCCAGTGGTTCGACTGTATTACTGTACAAATTAGAGAAATTCGAATGTATAGACTGTCATCAATAATATGCCTATTGCTACTAGGTTTTAGTGCTGTCTTGGCACAGTCTCCGCACGGAGAGGACCTAGTAATCGATTGTGCCCAATGCCATAATCCAGCAGGATGGGAATTGGATCGATCAACGATGGCCTTTGACCATAACAATACTACTACTTTTGACCTAGAAGGCATGCATGCTACGGCGGATTGTCGGCTCTGTCATGAGGATCTGGTATTTGAAGGCGCACAGCAAAACTGTGTCGATTGCCACGACGACATCCACAGCATGACGGTGGGCAATGATTGTGTCCGCTGCCATGACAGCAATTCTTGGCTAGTCGATGAGATCCCCGAGTTGCACGAAGCCAATGGGTTTCCGCTGCTCGGAACGCATGCCAATCTCAGCTGTGTAGAGTGTCACATCAATGAGACCAACTTTCGCTTCGACCGCCTTGGCAATGAGTGTATCAACTGTCACAATGATGATTATCTCGCTACCGAAACGCCCAATCACGTGGCGGTAGGCTATTCGACCGATTGTGCTGAGTGCCACTCTTCGCTAGGCTTCGCTTGGGGGATTGGTTCGATCTCTCATGATTTTTTCCCGCTAGAGCTTGGCCATGACATAGAGGATTGTAATATGTGTCATACGAGCACAACCTTCTCTGAGGCTTCACCTGACTGTATCAATTGTCATCAGACTGATTTTAATGAGACCATCAATCCCTCTCACACGCAACTTGGGTTATCCAATGATTGTGCCCAATGCCATACTTTGGACCTCAACTGGATGCCGGCCCGCTTTGACATACACGATCAATTTTATGCGCTCAATGGAGCACATGCCGAAATCGCCAACGATTGTGCAGAGTGCCACAATGGAGATTATGTAAACCTCCCTCCTACGGATTGCTTTGGCTGTCATGAGAGCGATTACAACAGTGCGAGTCCCAATCACGCTACCATTGGCTTCTCTACGGATTGTATCCAATGCCATACTGAAGACGAATGGGATCCCTCCACTTTTGATCATGATGGTCAATATTTCCCGATCAATAGTGGCTCCCATCAAGGAGAATGGAATGCCTGCACCGATTGCCACACCACCCCAGGCAATCTCACGATTTTCGACTGCCTCAATTGCCATAAAGAAAATAACACCAACAACGAACATGATGGTGTCAATGGCTACGTCTATCAAAATGATCTGTGTTTACAATGCCACCCAGATGGCGAGAGCGATTAATCCCATTAAATGAAATTAGTTAGCAGCTTCATCTTGTTCTTAATCCTCTTCGCCAGTCTCTACGGTCAAAACAAGGCCAAAGAGCTTAGTGGGGTCGTTACTTTTACTACTTCGCAGAACGTTTATGTCAAGTTTACAAGTACCGCAGATATTCAAGTCGGCGATACCCTTAGACAAGACAATCAGGCTTGTTTGCTAGTTAGTACCAAGTCCTCTACCTCCTGTGTGTGTACCCGCATCGGGGACTGCAATCCGCCCAAAGGCGCAACCATCCTCCACCGCCCCAAGACAAAAATTTCTGTAGAGACGCAAAATCTTGCGTCTCCTGAGACAAGCGTTCCGCAAGCGGAAAAGCCAACAGCAGACAATGGACTCAGTGAAACGGATGAACCAGAAGAAGCCAAAAGCCGCCAAAAAATCCGAGGCAGAGCAACGCTTTCTAGCTATAACAACCTCTCTGCTACGCGGGACAACCGCAATCGAGTCATGGCCCGCCTCTCTCTGACAGCCGATAATATCAATGATTCGGACTTTTCCTTTGAGACTTTCCTCAATTACCGCTATATCATTCAGGCCGATCCAGAGGCCTTCGCGGTGCCGACCAGCTATTTTAGGGTCTACAATTTGGCGCTGAGCTATACGCCCAAGCCTGATTGGAGACTGACCTTAGGGCGCAAAATCAATCCTAAAACAGCTTCACTAGGGGCAATCGATGGCTTGCAAGTCGAAAAAGCCTTTGGCAATGCCTATATGGGTGCCATCGTAGGTTCTCGCCCCGATATCACCAGCTATAGCCTCAATCTAAACCTATTGCAGTTTGGGGGCTATGCAGGCATTCAGACTCGTCAAAAGCAGTTTTACTCGCAGAGCACCGTCGGGCTATTGCAACAGCAAAACGGAGGCATGGTCGATCGTCGCTATGCATATTTGCAGCATTCGAGTACCATTGGGCGTCGTTTGAGTGTGTTTGGCTCCGCCGAACTCGACCTCTATAGCGCCGTCAATGGCGTGGTAAGCAATGATCCTAGGCTTACCAATTTGTATGCCTCGGCTACCTATCGCTTTGGTTCCAAGGTCAATTTGATGCTATCCTATGATAGTCGCCGTCGAGTACTTTTTTACGAAACCTTTTTGACCGAAATTGAACGACTCCTGCAAGATGATCTAGCCCGCCAAGGGATAAGGGCAAGGATCAATATCAGACCGATCAAATATGTCAATTTTGGGTTTAGCTACGCACAACGCTTCCAATCTGATCAACAAAATAAGTCAGACAACATACATGCTTCGGCGAGTTGGTCTCGCATTCCCGCCATTGGGGGGCGACTCTCTCTGACATACAATTTGAATAACTCCAATTATTTAAATAGTAATATCATGGCTGCGAGATATTCGCGTAGTCTGGTCAAAAATGTACTCGATGGTAGTTTTTACTATCGACATGCCACTTATGTATTTGGCGATAGAGGGACCCCTCGAGTGCAGCAATATGCTGGCGCCAACCTTACTGCCAACATCAATAAAAAACTTAGATTAGGTCTTTCGACTGAAGCTTCCTTTTTTAATGAGG
>JBCAWW010000446.1:0-5210 GCA_038534415.1 Bacteroidota bacterium
ACCGCTCAAAAAGACAAAAAGCCAAGGTTTAATCTTTTATTACCCCTTCGTGGAACGCGACCTCCTCTCACCTTGGATCAGATAAAGCGTTCTCCGAAGGGGTCTTTATATACCTTACTTTTCTAAAGATCTATCTTTTCTGCGCCTTTAGTGAAGCTTCATTGCTGCCCTCCAAAAGTCAGTTTTTCGATTTGCTTTGTGAGATCGTCCCTTTGTAAAGCCAATATTTACTCAAGATCACCATCAAAAAAAGCCTATGTTAAATGTACGTTATACTGCAAAGCAATTGTCATAAAAGCCTTGAATCTAGCCGCTAAGTCCATATCTTGCAATAGCAAAAACGCTATATCTCCGTGACTGAAAGCTCGCACAAACTCACCTATGCTTCCCCACATGATCCGCTCTTAAAACGCCTATTGATCATGGGTCTAGAATATAGTAGTGGGCGAATCAAGATTGAGAAGCGGTACAAAGAGATCCAAAAAGCCAACCTTAGCCCGCGGGAAATCTGGCAGTTTGCGCTCAAGATGCTTCAAATTGAGATTGAATGTAATCCCGAAATACTGGCCGAAGTACCCAAGGAAGGGCCACTTTTGATCGTAGCCAATCATCCTTTTGGGGTAGTCGATGGTTTGATTATGGGTGAGTTGATGGCGCGAGTACGCGATGATTTTTATGTCCTGGTCAATGAGATCATCATCCGACAAGATGAGCGCCTAGCCAAACATATGCTGCCGATTGATTTTCGGGAAACCAAAGAGGCTTTACATACCAATATCCAAACTCGTAAGACCTCGCTCGAGCACCTCAAAGCCGGCGGCTCATTGGCGATTTTTCCAGCGGGCGGGGTAGCTACTGCTCCCAAAATCTTTGGCAAAGCGGAGGAAATAGAATGGAAACGTTTCACCGCTAAACTAATCCAGCAAAGCAAGGCCAATGTGCTGCCGCTATATTTCCACGGTCAAAATAGCCGCTTATTTCAAATCGTCTCGCATGTGAGTCAGACGCTACGATATGCCATGCTCCTACATGAGGTGCGCAACAAAATGGGACATAGTGTCAAAGTCGAAATCGGAGAATATCTCCCCTACGAATCACTTGCCGGGATCAAAGATCGTCAGGCTTTGCTCGACCATCTCTACGAACAAACCTTCGCCTTAGCCCAATAATTAGCCCCTTCCCTATGTCTCCGCAAATCCAAGCTTTGATCGATCATTATCAGTTCGAGCGTTTACCCGTAGAAGGGACTTTATTCAAAAACACCTATCGTTCTGCGGAGCAGACACCCCAAGGAGGACCGATTGCGACAGCTATGATCGGGCTTTATCTCCATGAGCCTGAAAGCCTCTCTTGCTTCCATAGGTTGACCTTTGATGAGGTTTGGCATTTTTATGGGGGCGATCCGCTTGAGTTGCATTTGTTGTTTCCCGACGGCTCCGCCGAACGCATCCTCATGGGGCCTGAGCCGCTCAAAGGACATCATATCCAGTATCATGTACCGGCCGGAGTCTGGCAAGGAGCTTGCTTGAGCGAGCAGGGTACTTATGCGCTATTTGGCTGTACCATGGCGCCGGGCTTTAGAGGAGATTGTTTTGAGGCCGGCCTTGCCGAACGCTTGCTCGAGCAGTATCCAGCGCAAGCCAAAATTATCCGCAAACTGAGTGTCAATGGACAGGCTACGAAGATGCCAGCGGGATTTGAAGGTTGAGTTTAGATTGAGTAAGCGTTCTGCGAAGCAGGAATCTCTCTCAACCACCCCTAGCCCCTCCTTAAAAAGGAGGGGAAACAAAAAAAACGTAAATACCAGAATGGGCATCTCCCTTCCTTTTTAAAGGAGGGGAATCGATCCCGATTTATCGGGAGAGAGGGGTGCTTTACACTCCCCCCAATTACTAAGCCTACTCCTTGATCACTTTCGCAGCAAAATAGCCTTCTTGGCTCTGGACAACTACCAAATAAATTCCCTTTACCAAAGGGCTGAGATCAACTTCCACACCATCTTTTTGACTCAATACTAACTGCCCTTTTAGATCGTAGACTTTGCTTGCTATCACATGATCGAGTTCGATGCGCAGCAAACCCAGCGTGGGGTTGGGGTAAATTTTGAGCGGTCGCAAGGCTTCATTTTCTAAACCTACTAAGTCGCCCACCGCTAAGACGATTTGGTCAAAATCACTGCATAACAGACTATCCACTACATTAAGGCTCAGGTAGTGAATGCCGATCCCAAAATCCGCAGCCGCTACTTTGATGCTATTCGTGGTATCCCCTGTGGACCAAAGGTAGGAGATGTAAGTGGGATCAACCGAAATTTGCAGACTGTCTGCAATATCGAGCAAGGTATCAGGGCCAATACTAATCTCTAAGTTGCTTAGCTTTACCTCAACCGCTTTTCGTTCAGTGGCGCACTCCCCTTCTAAGCGTTCCCCGAAGTGGTAAAAAACCTCTCCATTCCAATCCCTTGGATAATAGATATTACTAAAGTCATGGGCGATTCCACTCCCACTGATCATCCTGAGTTCGGTCGTCGTGCGCACTTGAGGATTGTTGACACTTTGATAGGAGAGACGGGAGCCACTATTCGCCATTTGGATATAGATGCCAGCAGTATCATTGGCGGTGAGATTGAGACCGCCGAGAGGCACACTTGTCAAAGCCGTAGCATCCAAAACATTGACACTAAATACCCCCGCTAAGGTCCAAGCAGTTGGATCGAGCTCTGAACCTTGATAAGAACCACTCTTATAATAAATTTCGACATCCTGAGGCCCTAGCGTATTGATTTTGACGCCAAAGCTATCCACTATCATATCTACTGAAGGCAGCAGATCGAACATGGTCCCATTGAAATTGATATTGGAATTGAGGGTCGATCTGAGAGAATTGCGATAAAATAAATCTCCCCGGATAGCTTGCGCATACCAAGTCTGCGGAGCCGTAATGAGAGGAGTATTGAAGCTCGTTCCCTGCCCGATGATTTGACTTGAAGTCGGATCATCGTACCAAAATACCGTATCACCAGCGGCAAAGTCAGCATAGAGTATCGTATTGCTTTCCTCACAGAGCGTATCTCCCATCAAGCTTAAGCTAGGATAGCCCAAGGAACTAAACCGATAAAGCAGGGTATCATTGGAGAAGAGCGTATCGTTGGGATTGCTGAGGATAGCCAATAACTCGTAATTCCCGGCTTGCAGAGTCGAGGCACTAAAAGCAAAACTATCCTGCTCACAATTGATCAGAGATTGGCTGAGGATCATACTATCAGCATTTTGGATGCTAGCGCCCATTAGCATGAGTTGATACTTCAATTGGGTATTGCCGAGATCGAGTCCTCCGGCATTGGCAAAATGAAACTGAAAAGTAGTACTACTATCGCCACAAGCGTTCGCCAGCATGGCATTTAAAGCCAAAAAGCCATAGTCCGTATACGGTCCCGGGACAAACAAATAAGCGGGTATCTGCGTGTCGCGAACCCTTTCAAAAAGGATCTTGTGCCCAGCATCATTGAGGTGGACCCCATCGCCAGAGTTGTAAGCGGGTTCGATGGTATTGTTAGAGGTGGCAATGGTGGTCCAAAAGTCGATATTAAAAGGAGCGTACTTTGCATTGATAGAGTCGCGCACCTCGGCCTGAGCCATCAATTGACTCGAATTTGAAAAATTACGTGGCTGAGTGGTGCAGACCCAAATGGGGATATTAGCCGCTTGTGCATGGGCCACCATAGTATCAAAATTGGCAAGTTGCTCGGCGACACTAAAGCCGGAGCCCACATCATTGGATGGCAAATTGATGATGATGGCATCAGGGTTTTCGTTGATGCCGGCGGTGATATTTTTTGCAGGATCGGGCGTAGGACGCCCACTTGGAGCTTGGTAGCCTGTAGGCATCAAGCGATAGGTGTTGTAGCCTCCCTGGGCGAGGTTGACGACTTGGTTGTTGGGATTGATCGCTTGTAGATAATTGCGATATCGTCCTACCCAAGTGCTATCTCCGCTACTTGCCCCCGCTCCCGCAGCGGTAGAAGAGCCTAAGACTACAATTTTAAAATCCTGTAAAGCAAGGCAATCCAGATTTTGGCCGTTCAGGCCTAGTATCTGTAGCATAGCCAATAGCAATAGTCCTACTTTTAGTATATATCTCATCATCGAACTAAGGTACAAATCGAATTGAATTCTTGCAGACTGAGCCATTATCATTTGGGACTAATTATTTATGCTTTCTCCCATTTTTGCTTGGCAAGCGATAATTGACAACAAATAATTGCATAACTATATTTTCACTATAAAACAATTACGATTTTACCAATTATATAACAAGATTTATTATCTTTACTCTAAATCAAACAAACCGACTTACGCAATTCCAAAGCCTATTGAGTACTCTCTAAATCGAGAAACGCTCATTAGAAACGAATTAGGTACCCTTTTTCTAACATGCGATCTTCTTTCACACAATTTGGCAGACTCTTACTCATCCCTTTCACCTTACTGTTTTTCGCTGCGACACCCCTGATTCTAGGACCAGGCTTGAGCGCTCCCGACCCCATCGGCAAGTATCTCAACAATGCTTTTCCGGTGAGCTTAGGCTCTAATACACAAATCGATATTGGGACTTATAAGTCCAATATGACTTTTGCTACTACCATGGGGATTTTCCAAGCCCCCCAGAGCAATCTCTTTTACGTACTAGAGCGCAGTGGTAAAATTTACACCTTTGACAAAACCGCTGCCACTCCCAGCAAAAACTTATTCTTAGATATAAGCGGTCCCGTGTGGGATGGGCAGGATTCCGGATTGTTAGGCCTAGCCTTTCACCCTAATTTTAATCAGGCCGGCTCCGCCGAACGCAACTACTTTTATCTCTACTATGTGACGTTGATCAACAATGTGAAATACATTCGCATCGTTCGTTTTACCCGTCCGGATGGTTCACAGACAGCAGATCTCAACTCAGAGCAAATCCTCATAGAACAGCGACTTGATTTCACCTCATCCAATCTTCATAGAGGGGGAGCCTTACTGTTTGGCGATGATGGTTTTCTATACATTTCTATCGGCGACCTTGGCGTCAAGCCACAGTCCCAGAATCTAACAGATCGTCTATTGGGAGGCGTTTTGAGAATCGATGTAGACCAACAAGGAGGAGGCATTTCACATCCGATACGTCGAACCCTCCAAAGCATTAGCCAAGGCACAACTGCCAATTACTAC
>JBCAWW010000447.1:0-5209 GCA_038534415.1 Bacteroidota bacterium
TTTGAGTATATCTGGGACACTAATCCGATCCAAAATAATGCAGAGGCGCTTGGCCTCGCAGATGGTTCCTATCTAGTGGAGGTAAGAGACGTATTTGGTTGTGAGCGTAACTCATTTGGGGTCGTAAACTCGGTAGATCGGGTAGTAGCCGAATTTGAAGCTGATACTGATTCTTTGGGACCCTTGGGGCTGACAGACGCTAGTTTTCGCTTTTTTAATCGCTCGCAGGGAGCCGATCAATTTCTTTGGAACTTTGGAGACGGCAATGTCTCCACCGAGTTTGAACCGGTGCATGCCTATGCAGATACAGGCACCTATACGGTCCAGTTGATCGCTTCCAATAATTTTAGCGAATGTCGCGATACATTTGAAGTGGGGCCAATCATTGTCAGACTAGACGGAATCATACACGTACCGAGTGCCTTTAGTCCCAACTCTGATGGCTTTAATGACCGATTTTTCTTGAGAGGAGAAAATATAGAAAGCATGAACTTTCGTGTTTATGGACGCTGGGGCGGTGAAGTTTTTGCCGCTAGTGCTCCTAGTGATACTTGGGATGGCAATTTGCCTAGTGGCTCTCCAGCCCCAGAAGGCGTCTATGTATACGTATTGGAAGCGACTCTATTGGGGGCAAAGCCTGTAAGCCAGAGTGGTACAATCGTATTGCTCAGATAGGCAATGTAAAGCATACTAATTTTTTGACTTGTAGAGAGGCACGCAAATTGTGAGTTTTACGTTTAGTAGATAGAAGCAATCAACCGTCTACTAAAAACTCAAATAATCGTTCTGCGAAGCAGTAAATATGAAAAAACGTCTGATATACAGCCTTTTGCTTGTTCTCTCCAGTTTGGTATTGTTGAATTGTAATCGCGAAAAACAAATTGTAATCCCGCATACCCTTGAAATATTTCCTTCTGAAATGGGGAAGTTTCGGATTACCTATGTACGTGATACGACCTTTACTACCGCCGGGCGTGATAAGGGAGTCGCTGACGTATACTTTAAGCGAGAGACCATTGCTGAGCAGGAAGAGGACCTTTTAGGGCGTAACATCAGCGCGATCCAAGTATTTAGGTCGGACTCTTTTTTGTATCCCAATTATGATTTTCAGCCTGATAGAGTCTATACTCAGTACCTAGAACCGCAAACTACAAGAGACTATTATGCGGAGCGGATTGAGGAAAATCAACGTTTTCTCGTGCTTAAATATCCTGCCTTTGAGGATGTACGCTGGAACGGAAACCAGTTCAATAATTTGGGCCCGCAGGAATTTCGCTATCATACCATAGATACCAATGTGGTGATTAGAGGCATTACCTATGAAAACTGCGTCATGGTGGTCCAAAAGGCGGATACCAATAACTTTATCAGTGATAAGTTTGCCTACGAAATCTATGCTCCTGGCATAGGACTAGTCAAAAAATACGACTTTACCATCGTCAATGACGGCCCACAGGGAGAGTTTAATCCTGACGAAAGCCGCATCTATATTGAAGAGATCGAAGCTTACAATTAAGCAGGATTTTAAATTTCGTCACCTTTCTGTGGTCGTTCGTCCCATTTAGTTTATCTTAGAAGAAGAACACAGCATCTTCAAGGTAAATACTAATTGCCATGTATCTTACCACACGAAATTTATTCCTCTGCCTCTTTTTACTACCGCTCCTCGGTATTGCACAATCTCCTGATCGTGAGGTGTTGATATTTGCTCCTGATATGGACAGATATCGTTTTCACCGTGATTTTACGAATTGGGAAGAGGATGCGCCGATCCGATTACACTTTGAGTATGATGGCCAAGTGTATTATCCAGAGCCAATTGGCGGTTTTGATCCAGAGCATAACAATAATCTTTTACACTTTATCATTGATAGTAAGTATCGTCAGTCTGAAGAACGTGTTTGGCTGACGGTCGAGGGCAAAACCGAAAGCTTTTTGTTGCCTCAGGGTGATGAGACAGCCTTTTTGGCTTTAAATGACCCGGAGTTGTTTCCATACCTTACAGAGGTACTTTCGCTCAATGAGGTACAAAAAATGCTCAAGCCAAGAGTAGCTGAGCTCGATGGTATTATTGAGATTACCGAAGCATTGGAGGGCAAGTTCCCTGAGCAGATCCATGCCTACCTTCCGTTTGTAAACTGGGAGGATGCAGCGCAAAAGTTTAGTGCGGAAAGTGAGCCCAGTATTGATTGGCGTAAGCTACGATTTGTGTTTAAGATGAAGACGCTCTTTAGTACGTTCGCCTTCGTCGAACTCCGAGATCGCTATTATCCAGTTTTGGTAACCCCATATGGAGATCATGAGATCAATTGGGCCATGGATGAAGGGAGTGAACACCTACGCATCATGATGGGGCGTGAGTGGGAACGAGATAGAGCGAGTGGACAAAACTTTTTCAATAGACGCTATCCACACGGCTTGGACAAGCAAGCTTATGAGAAATTGGTCGGAGCATTCATGACTGATCGTAGCAACCGAGTCGATACTTTGATTGCTTGGTCGAGAAGTATTGAAGAGATGTTTGGGCATCGTCATGGAGAAGCGGACGAACTATTGATGCATATCAACCAAATCGGCAATTATTCCCATCACGATGTATATGAAGAGGTTTTGATGGAACGCTACCACCAACAGCGTCGCAGAGCCAGCCGCGGTCGTGATAATGCGGGCGAAATGTTATTGTTAGGTATGTTTCTTAGCCTAATTGTTTTCCTCATAGGTGCTTTTATGCGCTACCGAGGGAGCAAATGGATTACTTTGCAACGTTTGACGGCTCTCGAAATGACAACCCATGCCTTCATTTGGTGTACTATGGGGGCGTATGTCTTAATCGGGCATAGAGCAGGGGCTATGGTGGTTGAGAGTCCCGCCGTCTGGATCTTGTATATGACGCCGATTGCGACCTTTTACCTCAACATACTCTATCTCATCCCTAACTTTTTGATGAAGCGGCGCTGGATCGTTTATCTCCTTAGTGTAGCGGGGATTGTCGGGGGCTTTTTCTTGGTCGGATTTACCTTCTTCTCTGGCCCTTTGGAGGGGATGAATTTGGTCAACATTGGGGATGATTGGTTTTGGTTATTTAGTGAGGACGGTTTTTCTGGACATGATGTGGATGACGCGATCATTGGCCTACAAATGGGACTGATACCCATCGCTTTGGTATATGGTTTAGCTCGTCATTTACTCCTCAACCGCTTACCGATCCTGCAACGTCAAAAAGAAGCCCTAAATGCTGAACTACATACGCTCAAGCATCAAATCAGCCCCCACTTCTTCTTTAATTCTCTCAATACGGTGTACAGCTTTGCCCTTAGTGAAGATAGCCCTCAGACGGCAGAAGCCATTACTCGACTAAGTGATCTGATGCGTTTTGCCATCTATCATGGCGATCAAGACAAGATTGCCCTGAATACAGAATTGGAGTATCTAGCCGATTATATCGAACTCCAGCGCTTAAGACTCAATCCCGTCAAGCACGATTTGCAATACCATGTTACGGGCGATCCTGCTCAACTTAAGATTGCGCCGCTATTGTTGATCACCTTGATCGAAAATGCCTTCAAGCATGGGATCAGCATGAGCCATAACTCATACATCAATATTGATCTCTTTATTCAGGAAAATGGTTTGATCCTGAGCGTTGAAAACTCAGTTCATCCTGAGCAACAATTTGAAGGAGTGCCAGTAGCTACTAAAGCCGAAGTAGTCGGAGGAGTAGGCCTCGTCAATACACAGCAACGATTAGATCTCCTCTACAAAGGCCGCTACGACTGGCAAATTGATGCCCAGGCTGATCATTATTTTACTCGTCTTTGCTTAGATCTTGATTAATGAACGCGATAGCTATAGATGATGAGCCACAAGCGCTCAAAGTAATTAGCCTGCTGGCGGAGAAAGTGCCCTTTCTCCGTCTGCAGGCAACTTTTACAGATGCGCTCGAAGGCTTGGCTTGGCTACAGAGCAATTCAGTGGATTTGGTTTTTCTGGACATTCAGATGCCTGATATCTCAGGTTTGGATTGGGTACGTGGATTGGATAATCCTCCCATGATTATTTTTACGACGGCTTACTCAGAGTATGCGGCCGAAAGCTACGAGCTACAGGCGGTTGATTATCTGGTAAAACCCATCTCATTTAACCGCTTTCTCAAAGCCACCAATCGCGCCGCTCAACTGC
Organism: Bacteroidota bacterium; assembly: GCA_038534415.1. Taxonomy (GTDB): domain Bacteria; phylum Bacteroidota; class Bacteroidia; order J057; family J057; genus JBCAWW01. The sequence continues at coordinate 4,180 of JBCAWW010000447.1, forward strand.
AACAGCAAGATCGCCCCACTTTTACCTTTGTCAAAAGTGGACACCAGTATGTGCGGATAGATTTTGAACAATTGGCATACATACAAGGAGCAGCCAATTATGTAGATTTCTTTACAGACCAAGGACGCGTTACGGTACGGATGAAACTCAACGAAGCGGTATCCCTTTTACCCGAAAATTTTGTCCAAATCCACCGCTCTTATCTCGTCAACCTAAAGCGAGTAAAGAAAGTAGAGCACAATCATGTCTTTATCGGTGAGGAACAAATTTCTATTGGGAAAGCGTACCGCGAACGCTTCTTTCAATATTTCTCTAATTGAAGCTGCATTTTTTTGACGCGATTGACCAGCTTTTCGGAACTCAAGCGTTCGCGTAAGCGGTCTACCATAATAGGAAAACAAAAAGGCGTAAAACTGGGTGGCTCAGTTAGCAAAAGTCTCTGCTTGCCCAGACGGTCAAGCGCTTTGCGGAGGCGATTCTCATCGATTTGATGGTCCAAGGTTTCCCGATGAGCTTGTAGCAATAGTAAGTTGTCGGGATCATATTCCTTAAATATCTTGAATAGCAAAGCGGAGGATGCTTGCAAGTGTTTGCTTTTTATCACTTTGCCGGGATAGCCTTTGAAAAGAAGGCCGGATATATGAGCGATTTCTCTAAAACGGCGACTCACCATTTCGGTTTGATTGATGGCGTAGCTAATGTCCTCCCTCAGGTTTTGAGTCGAAAAAAGCCCAGCTTCTAGGGCCTCCGTAAAGGGAATCTCCTGATCTGAAAGCAACTCAAAACCATAATCATTCATGGCGATAGAAAAGGACATTGGCTGTAGCTGAGCAATGCGATAAGCCATGAGCGTGCCCAAGATTTCATGCACCACCCTGCCTTCAAAAGGGTAAATAAAGAGATGGTGTCCTTCTCGACTACGGATAGATTCGACCAGACATTCTTCTTGCCTTGGGATAGTGGACCATTGTTGTTGCCGCTGAAATAGCGGAACGAGGCGTTCCAGCTCTTCGTGTTGACGATCGCCATC
>JBCAWW010000448.1:0-5203 GCA_038534415.1 Bacteroidota bacterium
GGCAGGTATCAATCTTGATCCCTGCCCCCGCATTGTAAGGCATTTTGACAAAGCCTCCGTTGGAGAGATAAATAGTATCTCTGGAAATCGATAGAATTTGTAATTCGTTGGTTTGACTGCTATCACCATCATAGACTAAGTCAGCAGCGGGCACCCACTGAGTGGCACCAAACTTAAGCACCTGACCTGTTACTGGGGCCTGACTTGAAAGAGGAGTCCCTTGTAAGCCAACAACCTCTGGGGAAGGATATAATCCATCTAAATCCCCACCAGCATTGGTAGAGGTGGTGATATCATCATTGGCATTGGTATCGCCAGTATTGGTAATAACATTGTTGGTAATATCAATACCTGTACCTTCAAAATATATTGGAAGTGGTACGCTGTTGCCCCCAGAAATACTGATGTTGCCACCAGCAATGGAGAGCGATTGGATCTCGTTATTTGGGTCAGAATCCGCATCATCTACTTCATCGGTATCTGGAATCCATTGCGCACCGTTCCATTTATACACTTGCCCATTTTGGGGTGTAGTATTGGCCACGGAAAAGCCATTGATGGCAACTACCACCGGAGCAGGATAAACCCCACTCAAATCACCCGCTGCAGGTGTACTATTGGTAATATCATTATTAGGATCGAGGTCACCCGTATTAGAAATAATGTTGCTGGTAATATCAATACCAGGACCTTGCAGATATACTGGAATATTGACACTGCCCCCCCCTTGAGACAAGGAAATCACATTGCCGGTAATACTGATGGTTTGTATCTCATTGTTAGGGTCCGCATCAGCATCTGTATCATCATCTGCGCTAGGCACCCAAGTAGTACCGTTGAACTTAAGGATTTGATTTAAGCCAGGCGATTGAGAGGACAAAGGGAATCCTGCTAAGCCATTTACCGTGGGATTGGGATATAGTCCACTAAGGTCGCCTCCGGCATTGGTTGAAGTCGTGATATCATCAGTCGCATCTGTATCACCAGTATTGACAATTGTGCTACCGACAAGGTTGATACCAGGGCCAGCATTGTATTGATTTTGGAGAGAAATCGAACTAGTCGTTCCTCCTGGTACTAGTGACAATACGTTTCCAGACAATTGCAGGCCATAAACCTGACCAGAATCATTGGCCGGAAGCCAAGCGGTTGCCAGGTCATCCCATTTTAGTACTTGTCCATTAATAGCTCCATTTTGGGCGATATCTAAAGGAGAACCAATCGACCCATCACCTGAAAGTCTAGAAGTTACGTTGAAGGCTCCCCCTGTTGATACTGCATCCGGCTTAGGCTCCCATTGTTGGGTAGTTGCATTCCACTTGAGGACATCGTTATTGCCGGGGGCAGTAAGCGACATGGGGCGGTTATTTAGGCCTCGCACGGTGGGATTGGGATAAGTACCCGTAAGGTCGCCGCCTGCGGCAGAACCGATGGTGATATCATCAAATTCGTTGGGGTCACCTGTGTTGATGATGGTATCGTTGAGGATCTGGATCCCGTCACCGGCAAACACATTACCACCACCGCCAGGTCCAGGAACCCAGTTGGTCCCATCCCAAACGAGTGCCTCCCCCACTTGTGGGGCAGGAGCGTCTACATCAAGTAGATCACTGAGGACAAAGGTTACATTTTCTACCTCGTAGGCCTTCTCAGCATAAAGCGAGTATGGCACCGCCCAAAGTCGGTTGTCTCCTAGCAGGATATAAGTCGAGTTGGGATTACTCGGGTCAGGATTGATTTCAACTCTTAGGAAGAAATTACCGCTTCCCCAGTCGATATTGACGAAGGAACCGCTTACGGGGATCCCTGTTCCTACTACCGCAGTGAAGAGACCATATTGATTAGTCGCAACGCTGAAGTGCTCTTCCGAAAAAACGATTCCCGCTCCTTGGCGGATCGAGAAACGTACGTGGAAGGTCTGATTGGAGTAGATCGCCCCACCATCGCGGGCGACCGCTTGGTAGGTAAATCCCTGTGGAGTGTTTGAATTTTGGGCGGAAAGGTGTGCTGTGAATCCACTCAAAAGAAAGGTAAGCAGTAGTAAGGCTTTCGCTTTCATGTGTGATGGGTTTAGTTTGATATAAAATATATGCATAACAACGTATCAAAGTAGATACGCATAGCAATTTGGCAAAAGTACGTATTGAAGTGCTTATGACCATAAGCTAAATCACGCCAATGGTCCAATGAAGGTTGGGAACCAACTTTTCTCCTCCCCTTCTCACTTCCTCAAATTCTTATAAAAACGATGAGCCCCTTACAGAGGCAATCTACAAATTCCACAGCATACGAGCCAACAATATGACCGCATGCTGTGGATTTTTTTTTCTATGGAGCAATCGGACTTCCCATTTCTATTCCCTTTTTGTGTTAGCGCAAGATGATTCTGCCGCCTTGTGCTTCATATCCCTCTACGGAAAGTCGAAATAAATAGACCCCTGCTGGCAGACGGGCACCATTTTGTCCTGTCCCAGCCCATTCTAGCTCGTGGAAGCCCTGTTGCAAGCTACCTTTGAAGATCTCTGCAAGGGGCCTTCCCATCATATCTGTTACGGTCAAACTCAGCTGATAATCGTTCTGCGAAGCAGGCAATGTAAACGGAATCCTCAAATCCGCCGGTGCTGGGTTAGGGTAAGCTTGTCCCAAATAGATCTTGTCAGGCTGTAACTCATCTGCGATGAACGATGGCCATCCATAATACACCTTAAACTGGCGCTTCCCTTCTCTTGACCACGAACTATAGGTCGTTTGAGTAGCCATATCAATCGGTAATTGGCGCTCCACATCAAAGAGAATGAGTTGCTTGCCACTGTTACCAAAGGCGCTGTTGTCCCAGACTAGTTCAATTTCCTCCTGATCTAGATTACTTTCAACTGTAAACTCCCATACATAGGATTTTGCAGTCGGAACCACATCATAAGCAAACCAAGGATAGAAATAATCATCGTGCTTGAAATGCAGATCCAAGTACTCTTCTAAGCGTGGCGGCAACATTTGGTCGAATTGATCAAAGTCTTGCTTAGCTTCTAGGTTCATCCCTAGCCCTCCAATGGGGTAAACCATATTTTCGGTCCGCACCGTAATAGGCACTTCCCAAGTATGATGGTCAATAGGGCCAATACTTTTGGGGTCGGTTGGCTTCGCCAAACGCTGAATCGAGGTGTTTTTTAACACTGGCACCGAAAGCGTGGTAGCAGCATCTGCAAAGATAAAGCCCCCTCTAAAGTTGTTGATCGTACCCTCTTGTTGTACCGTTTTGAAACCATCATTATAGGTAATGATATCTGCCACCGAACCGGTATTGGTCGTATTGGCATCTCTGATATCTTGCCAAGCCAATTTGAAGTTATAAGGGTTACCGACTTGGTTCCACCCTTGTTGCAGGTTCCAAACATAGGGGGATTCTTCGGTAACCTTGACGGTTTCGCCAGCTCCCGTATTGAAGGTCCTTTCGGTCTTGGTGATCAGCCAATAGCCAAGGCCGTCGCTCATTTGATCGATGCCTTCTTTATACTCATCATAGCGCTCATTTTGATAGTGGAAGAAGCGCCACTGACGTTTGTTGTAAGTACCAAACTGGTCTTCTACCACATTACTGATGGCCCCATTGTCTAGCTCTAGCGGGATGGCAATAATATTATAGTCTCTCTGGCGTTTGCCGAAGGCCATGCCATCTACCTCCAAACCTTCGTTGTAACGGATGTAAGTATGCCCAGTGGTAGAGCTATCGCTAAAGACCGCCACTCCTTTCACCTCAAACCAGTAGCGCAAGCCGATTTCGTCTAGAATATCTTCGGTGATATCAAAACTAAAGACTTCGTCAGAGGAGCTAATTTCGACACTATCCCAATCAGCCGCTGCAATCCCTTTGTAGTGCAATAAGACTTTTTTGACGTAGGCCTTATTGTTGACTTCTATTTCGATTTGGGTAGCTGAGGCACCATTGAGGTGGAGATCAGCGAAGCTTTCACGAATAATTTCAGGGACAGGATTGGCATAAAGAAAGGATTCTGTGCTAAAGTCTGAAGCTTCATAATCCTGATCGATCGCTTGTACCCCCCATTCGTATGAGCCGTCGGGCAAACCAAATACTGTCCATTCTAAGCTATTGATAGCTCCTTTGGCAGGCGTTTGGCGATAGCCATCGGTATTACTGACAGCGCTAACGAGCGTATCATTGGTCTCGATATTGCGCAAGAAGAGCGAATACTGGTACCCATCTACTGTCTCAAGTGGACGTCCTGTTGAAGGCAAAGGAGCCTCCCACTTGAAGTTGACGGCCAAGGTAGAGTCTACGATATTTTCGGTCAAACTACGGGCCTGATTAGGCTTGACATTGTTGACAGAGTCGACATTGAGATAGACAGCTATTACAGGATCAATAGCGGAAGTAGCACTGGCATCTCCCATCAAAATCAAATCTAGCTTGCCTTCTTTTTGATTTACATCTAAAGCAAAATCGCCCCAAGCTACTGCGCTATGATCTACATTGATCATTTCGTCAGTAGTTGTAATCGCTTCCTGGAAGCGACGCCTACTATTTGACTCATAGTTTTGGAATAGCCGAGAAGTAGGTAGACCGTTATCCTGTGTACCACTGAGGAAGACGTCAAGCCAACCATCATTTTGAATGTCTACAAATTGTACATCGCCCCCCGATACTCCGATCAGATCGTCGGATACTGAATTGCGTAAAAAGTTATCCGTTCCCGCTTCGCGAGACCATATTTCAGTTACTTTGCTTCCTGCCTGATCACCTGACAAGAGGATATCGACCAAGCCATTATTATCAAAGTCGCCCCAATCCAGACGGCTATCGGTCAAAGAGGTCAAAAATGTACCTCCCACGAAATTCAAATCACCTTCGTTGCGATAGAGGCGGCATCTTGCCCCTAGCGATCCCTCTCCAGACAAGAGGACATCTAAACGACCATCATGGTTATAATCAAGGAGGTGAATCGCTCCATTTTGCAACTGATCAAAGGCGTTTTGCACGGACTCATCTGCCAGTACAAATCCATTGCCTGCTTGGTTGAGATACACTCGGGTGGTAGCAGTACCACTCGCATCTGCCCCACTGATGACAAGGTCCATATCCCCGTCATTGTCTAAATCACCAGCTGCAGCACCGCCTTGAGATAGCGGAAGCAGATTTTCAGACCAATCTTGATTATTGAGGAGTTTATCATCGCGCCCTAAGTAG
>JBCAWW010000449.1:0-5200 GCA_038534415.1 Bacteroidota bacterium
CATAAACTTGATAAGATATTGCTCCATAAAGTATGGGGCTACGCCATCTTTGCGTTGATATTGCTCTTGATTTTTCAAGCGCTATTTAGCTTTGCCGCCGCTCCGATGGACTGGATCGATGGTATGTTTTCTTGGGCTGGCGAAGGCCTGAAATCCATCTTGCCTGAAAGTATGCTCAGCGATCTATTGATAGATGGTGTTTGGGCTGGCCTTGGTGGGATCGTGATTTTTATCCCTCAAATCGCCTTTTTGTTTTTCTTTATTGCTGTCTTGGAAGAGAGTGGCTATATGTCGCGGGTCGTCTTTTTGATGGATCGCATCATGCGACCTTTTGGCTTTGGTGGGCGTTCAGTGATACCGCTAATTGGCGGGATGGCCTGCGCCGTACCCTCGATCATGATGGCGCGGAGTATCCCCAATAATAAGGAGCGTTTGATCACTATTTTGGTTACGCCCCTGATGAGCTGTTCGGCGCGGATTCCGGTTTACGTCTTATTGATCGGACTATTTATCTCAGATACGCCTGTATTGGGCATCTTCACTTTGCAGGGCTTGAGTATGATGGCCTTTTATCTGCTGGGCTTTTTGATGGCCTTGGCGATGGCTTTTGTATTTAAAAAAATGATGAAATACGAAGCCAGTGGCAGTTTTGTCTCTGAGTTGCCCGTCTTTAGGATGCCGCGTTGGCGTAATGTTTTGATGACGATATATCAAAAAAGCAAGACTTTTGTAACGGAAGCAGGTCAGGTCATCATCGTCATTTCGATCGTATTGTGGTTTTTGTCTTCTTTCGCCCCCGGCGAACGCTTCTCTGAAATCGAAGAAAGCTATGCGGTTGAATTGGCCCAAGCGCCTGATGCCGCCGCCGCAGGCGAGATCGAAACCCAAATCGCTACCGAAAAATTAGCTGCTTCTTATGCCGGTATCGTTGGTAAAGCCATCGAACCAGTCATTGAGCCGCTCGGCTTTGACTGGAAGATCGGTATCAGTTTGATCACCTCTTTTGCAGCGCGGGAAGTTTTTGTCGGGACCATGGCCACCATCTATAGCCTCGAAGAGCCTGACACTGAGGACGAGTCCCAGATGCAAAGTCTCCGCGAAAAAATGCTCAATCAAAAGGATCCTGAGACCGGTAAAAAAGTGTACTCAACGGCTACGGCTTTGTCGCTTTTGATCTTCTATGCCTTTGCGATGCAGTGTATGAGCACGCTAGCGGTCACCAAAAAGGAAACCGGTGGCTGGAAATGGACGCTCGTGATGTTGGGCTATTTGACGGCCTTGGCGTATCTGGCTTCGCTCTTGACCTATCAGATTTTGGCTTAGCGTTCCGCGAAGCGGTCCTCTATAAAACAATCTAAACCTTTGAAGGTGGGCAGGCCATAGCAGTCGGTATATAAAATAGCGGGAAAACACCCTAAATACTGACTGAGATAATTTATTATTTTAAAGCCTTAGCCTCCCCCAATCAAGTTTATGTCCGAATTGAAATCGTCATTGAAAACGCCACTGAGTAGCATGAAGATGTCGATACCTCCAAGGCTGTTTTGACCATTGATCAAATGGTCTTGCTAACCTCAAAAGAGGGGCTTAGCGCCACCGACCAAAACCGTAAGGCCAAGAAGCTGCAAGAAAAGCTGGATAGTCTCTAAACCCCCTTCCTCTTAGCTGCTATCTGCATACAGCTGGTTCAATGGTTTAGTGCGAATCTGTGAACAGATTCTACTTTCTCAAATCCACAATCCGTTTGAGTTTACCTCCTTCACTGCGGGGGATCTCACCGTATGACAAAAGGCTCACCTGCATATTGAGTCCGATATTTTGCTTGATTTTGTGAGCAAGCGCTTGACCGTATTCTTCTTTATTGGGGATGCCTTCTTGGACTTCGACTTTTACTTCCACGCTATCGAGATTACGGCTGCGCCGAACGATTAGTTGGTAAAAAGGACTCAGCTCTGGGATTTGAGGGAGTAATTCTTCGACTTGAGTGTGAAAGAGATTGACGCCTCTGATAATGAGCATATCGTCAGCTCGCCCCTTGATGGCGCTCATTTTGATATGAGTCCGTTTTGCATGTGGATCGTAGTGGAGGCTGCAAATATCATTGGTCCAATAGCGGAGTACGGGAAAGGCCTCCTTGGTCAGGGTAGTGATGACTAAGACTCCATCTTGGCCTTCGGGCAAGACTTCTCCCGTATCAGGATCGACTACCTCCGGATAAAAGTGATCTTCCCAAACGTAGCTACCCGTCCCGCGTTCTTCGACTGCTTCTTGAGATACGCCCGGACCGATGATCTCGCTGAGTCCGTAGATGTTAGTGGCTTGTACTTGCAGTCCTGCTTCTACCTGTTGGCGGATGGTTTCGGTCCAGGGTTCTGCGCCTAAAACGGCGAACGATAAGTTGAGGCTAGCTGGGTCGATGCTTCGTTTGTATAGTTCGTCGGCCAAGGTTTGGGCGTAGGAAGGCGTACAGCAAATCACCTGTGGCCCAAAATCTTGCAATAGCATGATTTGCCGATCGGTCATACCTCCAGAAACCGGAACCACGGTCATGCCTAAGCGTTCCGCGCCAGCGTGAAGCCCTAAACCACCTGTAAAAAGGCCATAGCCATATGCGTTGTGGAGCATCATGCCCGGACGTGCTCCCGCCGCCGCAAGCGAACGCGCATTGACCTCGGCAAAGATCTCCAAATCTCTAGGTGAATATCCGACTACTGTTGGCTTGCCTGTCGTGCCACTCGAGCAATGAATACGGGCCAAGTCAGAAACAGGCATGGTAAAAAGCCCAAAAGGGTAGTGCTGCCTAAGATCATCTTTATAGGTAAATGGCAGTTTTGATAGATCGGAGATATGTTTGATTTCGGCTGGCCGAACGTTTTCCTCGTCAAATTTTTGCTGATAAAAGGGCACCTTTTCATAAAGGCGATTGACGAGTAGGTGCAAGCGTTGGCTTTGTAATGCTCTCAACTCAGTGAGGGGCATACTTTCGAGGGCGGGTTGAAACATCATACCCTAATATAAAAAAACGACCTCACCATAGGCGAGGTCGTTGGCAAAAATGTCTTATTGAGATTAGCGACGCTGGAAGATAAACATTCCACCGCGGTCATCTGCTTGTCTCAAGGGTGCGCCTTGAGGATTTTGCTGTGTGTTGTTGCGCACTTGGTTCGATACCGCGTCGATCAATTCGTAAGCCGTCAATTCTTCTTTCGTATTGGACTTAAGGTAGCTAATCAAGTAGCGTGCAAAGGGGCTGTTTTGTCCGGGCTGACCGTCCCATACTTTTTCGATATCACCAGAAGTGAAGGCCCAGCGAGAGCGTGCTTCACGACTGTAGGTGTTGCCGCGAGAGGTACCAAACATAGAGCCTGAGTAGCAAGCGTCGGCGATCAAGAAAGTATTGTGAGCGTCAATCTGACGTACATAATCTCTAACAGTTGAATTAGGGATAAAGTCAGAAACTTTGTCTTTGCGGGCGTCATATGGTACCCAGTATCCTAATTCGGTAGAGTTGTTGTAATATCCGTGTCCTGCGTAATAAACGAGCAGGTTATCTTCAGGATTGATTTGATTGTTGATCTGCTCTAGTTTTTCGAGGATGTTTTCGCGGCTAGCTTCTTCGTTGAAGAGCGTGAATACATTTTGTGGCTCGAACATATAATACTGAGTCAAGGTGCGCACGATGTCGTGGCAGTCTTTGACCGCATTGTTGAGGTAAGACCAGTGGCGGTAGTTATTGACACCGATAACCAATAGATAATTTTCTCCTCTTGTCAAAGGGGCGCTTACATTAGCTGGGCGCTGTGGCGTTTGACGAGGACGAGTCGTTGGTTGGTTATAAGTGTTATTGTTGTTATAAGTTTCAGGCTGCTGAACAGGCTTAGTAACAGGAGTACTGTTATAAGCTACGGCAGCTGGGTTTTGATATTCGAGGTAGAAATCGCGATTGGTAAGGTTGCCATATACGTCGCTGGCTTCCATTTTGATGGCGATACGCTTATCTGCGGGCATCTGTAGCGAAGCCTGAAAGTTTCCGTTTTTATCAATGCTGATGGGTTGATTGTTGATGGTCAAGGTTTCAACCCCTGACTGATCAGTAAGGCGGCCTGAGATATAAGCTCTTTTGTCATTGACAATCGCCAAGTTGCCACTCGTCATTTGTGGTTGGCTCAGAGATATAATAGGACCGAGGATATCAGAGCTCTGCAGACGAGAGACGCGGTAGTAATCTACTTTCATGGTACGCGTTCCGCCGAGGCGAAAACCTAAACGATTGCCAAAGAAAGCCATCTCAGAAGTCTGGTGAACTAATTCTTCACTAATAAAGAAGTGCCATTGGTCCTTGACTTTGCGCAGGGTCAAAGTGCGAGACTCATCAGCAGTGTAGCGACGACGTGTTTGGCCGCTATTTAAGATTTTATCAGTACCGTGATGGTGAATAGAGATCTCGTAATTGCCGTAAACATCAGTGATGAAACGGAAGTGAGAGTTGCGTTGGTCTCCGCCAAAAGCCATACCGGCCATGGTGTAGGAGAATCCTTCTCCAAAACGAAACTTCATCTCAATCTCATAGTCTTCTTCGGTATCGATAGACTGATTGGAGAGTTTATATACAGGCTTATGCCCGTAGGAGATAATGTAAAATTCGCCGTTGTATACTTTTTCCTGGCGCTCGACTGCGCTGCGGTTGACAGGAAAAGCGCCACCATCCACAGAAAAGTCTTCGAAAAGGACATCTGCTTTGTCGTGGGCTGGAATGCCATTATATCTGTCGGCTTTCCAAGTAGTTTGGGAAAAGGCACTCGCTGCAAAAAGCAGTAGAGCCAAAGTTAGGAAGTTACGAAAGAATGCTCTGTTTGAACTCATGACGAATGGGCTTGTGCAATAGTCAAAAGCGTTAAGTTTGTTTAAGTGCTCTTCAAACTTGAGACTTGAGTTAACCTATTTGTTTTGACTTTCAGGTATTTATGATCGAAAGATTAATACTACTCCTCACAAAATAAATATCTAAAAGTGGATTATCTCATTTCAAGATTTCAGAAACCTAACATCTAAAATTAGCGGCATGTAAGTAATGCCATGGTGTCGATACCATCCGCAAAATCATCGATAGCGGGCGTCTGTGTAGTACCAAAAGGAGTTTCATTGCCTACAATACATTGTAAGCGACTGCGGTGAGAAGCAAGTATCGTCTCTATTTCCG
>JBCAWW010000450.1:0-5186 GCA_038534415.1 Bacteroidota bacterium
ACGGACTTACGAATCCTACCGCAAAAACATCCATATTCTCGAAACCGATCGCAATCCAGAATAAATTGGATGTTTTTGCGGTAGGATTCGTAAGTCCGTTGCAACTTTTGATAAGGCTTACTGATTGCACGTTCGCTAACACTGTACATCTGACGATAACTGGCATACTGATAGTAGGCTCTGATAAACAGCTGTAAGGCGGCAGTAATTCCCTCTACGGGAACGCCTAGTCCATCCTCCGGTTTAAAAGGTACAAAACGAATCCGGTTTTGCTCCTGCCTGAGGTACCAAAGTTTGTCTTGGGATTCTGCCACAAGCTGTCGCAATACCTCCCCAAAATCTCCGCGTTCCTGCATACGAGCCAGTACCGCTCTGGCAAACTTCCTTTCAAAGATGGGCGAAATCGTTCGCAGCGCGTGCAAAACACTGGTCTCATCCATTACGGGCTCGGCCTCAAAACCAGCCTCGTTCCACTCGCCTGCTTCGATCACAAAATCGCGATCCTCATCTTGCTGTTGCTTAAATAAAGCTACTGTCTCGCCTGCCTGACGTAGTATGGCATTGCTCGCTGGTCCATGGAGTTTGAAGATAAACTGAAAGTCATCTTCCAGATTCATCAACAGGATTCTCTCCTGAGGGACCACCGTAAAATCCTTGATCGCCAAGTCTTGAATCTGAGGAAACAAATCGGCCACATTGCGGCGGGCGCGCGCAAATTCGGGAAAGGGTACTAAATAAGTCAAGGGAGTATGACAACCGACGCGCAGGACTCCACTTTCTAGCTCAATCACTAGTTCGTCTTTGTTTTGGGTAAAACAAGCTTGAACCTTCTCAGACTGATGTTGAGTGGTCAATGCCTGAGCCAGTGCTTTGAGACTATAATAGTGAAAGTGCATTGGGTAAATTTCCGTAGTTTTACCCCATGAAACAAACCTTCCTCGCGATTGAATCTGCCACTGATATCGGCTCCGTAGCCGTCTTTGAGGATGGAGTCTTGATGGGGAGTATTGAGATCCGAAAGAAAAAGTCTCATGCCAAGCTGCTAACGCCCATGGTCCAACAGCTTTTGACTGACTTAGCGCTTAGTCCCGCGGATTTAGATGCTATTGCGGTCAGCAAAGGACCCGGTTCTTATACGGGATTGCGCGTAGGAGTTTCGACGGCCAAAGGGCTTTGTATGGCTTTGGACAAACCGCTACTTTCTTTTGGGAGTTTGGAAGCACTCGCCTGGCAGGCCAAAGGGTTAGCCAGCGAATTAGATGCTTGGGTTTGTCCGATGATAGATGCCCGCCGTATGGAGGTGTATGCGGGCTTTTGGGATGCACAAATGCAGCCTCAGCTTGATGTCAAAGCTCAGATTTTAGAAGCGGGAGTGTTTGATGACTTCCTTGCAGAACGCCGGATCATATTTTTAGGAGATGGAGCTGCCAAAAGCCGCCCGCTTTTATCCCAGCACCCTAATGCGCTCATTTTGGATCAGCAATTGTCCTCCGCCACTCATATTGGGCCTCTACTCATGCAAAAGTGGGAAGCAAAAGATTTTGAAGATTTAGTCAGCTTTGAGCCTTTTTACCTCAAAGATTTTGTGGCGACCAAGTCCAAGAAGTGGGTATTGCGTAAGTGATTTTGCCTGCTTCGCAGAACGCTTTGGCTTAGAGGTCTAGCCCCATGAGGGAATCGTTCCGCGCAGCGGTAATCCCAATCAAAAACCTACAAATAGTAAGGAATAGCCTACTGAAAACTAATCAAGAGCTCGTTTTTCTCTACGGACTCTTTGGCCTGTACGTGGATGCTTTTGATGATGCCGTCTCCGGGAGATTTGATGACATTTTCCATTTTCATTGCCTCTAGGATCAATAGAGGATCACCCTTCTTGACTTCAGTACCTTCGGTGACTTTGAGGGAGTGAATCAACCCAGGCATAGGCGCGTTGAGTTTATCAAGTTTTTTGGTCATGGCGCCTTCCATTCCCAGTTGCTTGAGCAATTGATCTATACGAGAGCGAATTTTGACCGTGGCGCGCTTACCGTTGATGCTGAGGTCTACTACCTTGGCTTCTCTGTCTACTTTATGGATGAAAATGTTGAAGGAACGATTTTCATAGATCACATGATAAAGCTGCTCATTGAGTTGTTGGATATCTGGCTGTATGATTTGTCCGTTTATATCGTAGCCTTCGGCGAGTTGGACAAAGCTGATTTCCTGATCATTGAGTTGCGCTTGAATCATGGGGGGAGAGTTTAAGCGTTTGCTATTTTTTAGCCTTAGCCGACTTGTCTTCTTTGTCAAAGGTTAGCAAAAGACTAGGGAGCAAAACCAAGTTGCTAAACATCGCGATGGCGAGAGTAAGCGAGGTCAATAGTCCCAAGGCCTTGGTGCCACCATAATCAGAAGCGGTAAAGCAAACAAAGCCAAAGAAGAGAATAATCGAGGTATATATCATACTCACCCCGGTATCGTCATAAGAGCTTAGGACAGCTTCACGAACGGAGTCTCCGGCTTTGCGGCCTTGTCGGTAGCGAGCGAGAAAGTGGATAGAGTCATCGACGGCGATGCCGAACGCTACCCCAAACACCAGTGCGGTAGAAGGTTTGAGTGCAATCCCAAAGAATCCCATCAGCCCGGCTACCATCAGGAGCGGCAATAGGTTGGGCACCAAACTGATGATGACCATGCGGACGGATCTAAATAACATACCCATGAGAAGCGCGATTACACAAAAGGCAATCAACAAGCTCATGAGGAGATTTTCGATCAGGGCTTCGTTGTTCTTACTAAATATCTGGGAAGTCCCGGTAACGTAGACTTTGAAGCGCTCACTATCAAAGATGGAATCCACATCTGCGGAAATACTATCCATCAGGGCGTCCATCTTAATCGAACCAATATCTCGTATGGAAGCAGAAATACGCGTTACCTGCATATTGTCATCTGCTAAATCCTTAGATAGAGCGAGATCGTCATTGGTGTCTAGGCTATTACGAGCGTACTGGCCCATAATGCTATACACATTTTGGCTGGGCAACTCATAGTAGCTAGCATCTCCATTGAAGAAAGATTGGTTGAAGAATTTCGCAAAATCAGCCATACTGATACTGCGAGAGATAGAGGGATATTTTTTGAGGCTGTCTTGAAGCTGCTCAAATTTCTTAAGATTACGGCGCTTGAGGACTCCGTTTTTCTTTTTGGTATCAATTAGAACTTCAAAAGGCAGCGCGCCATTGAAGCGGTCTTCGATATAGCTTAGGTCTTGGCGTAGCTTGCTGTCTTCGGGTACATCGTCAACTACATAAGAGACGGGTTGTACCAAGAACATACCATACACAGAGGCCAATGCTATGCCTCCACTGACTGCATAAACAGTCCAACGATGTCCAACCACCCATTTCTTTAGGTTGCGAACAAGAAACCCAAGTCCCTTACCATCCAAATGTTTGGTTTGACGTGGCGTTGGCGCAGGCAAAAAACTAAAGACAATCGGTATGAGGAGAAGAGAGATGAAAAAAGCAGACACTACACTCAGGCCTGCTACAATACCAAATTCTTTGAGCTGTCTGATGCTCGTCAATGCCAATACCCCCAAGCCAATGGCCGTAGTCGCATTGGTCATAACGGTCACGATGCCAATCTTCTCAATAACGAGTACCAAGGACTTCATCTTATTGAGGGTCCGCCGATATTCTATATGGTATTTGGTGATGAGATAGACACAGTTTGGGATACTGATTACTGTAACCAGTGCCGGGATAATGCCCATTACCAAGCCGATCTCAAATCCACACAGGCCAATCACGCCCAGAGAAAAGACGATCACGGCGCCTACCACTATCATCGGGAAGACTACGGTGTAGAACGATCGGAAGAAGATCAAGAGGGTGATGGCCGTCACAATGAGTGCGAGGACCAAAAACAAAAAGAGCTCCTTTTTGATGGTCTCATGCATATTGACCCTTAGTACTGGTAAGCCAGCAAAATGGGGGTCGATATTATGTTTTTTACCAAAGGCAATGGCCAAATCTTTGACGCCATTGACGATGGGGAGTTTTTCTTCGGTATCCAAGCGTTCGGAATCAAAGGAGACTGCTATGAGCGTAGTCTCGAGAGATTCATCTAAGATTAGACCTTTATAAAAGGGAAGTTGGTTGATGTGTGCAAAAATACTATCAACTTGGGCTTGGGTGGTGGGCTTTTCGGGGATGAGCGGTACGATCTTGAAGGACTCGATGGGAGAATCTTGCCTGACTACATCGTACAATTTGCTGATGCTGATCACACTGACAACTCCGTCTTGAGCAGAGATAGAGTCAGTCATATCATACATGTCCTGAAAGACTTCTAGTTCAAAGAGATTATCCGTCAGGGCAATCACCATAACGTTAGCATCATCGCCAAAATACTCTCTAAATAATTGATATCCTTGAACGACCTCATCATCAGTCATGATCGCACTGGACGAAATAGACTGAGAAATTTCCGTCCCTCTAACCATCCACATAAAGACGGTTAGGGCTGCCAACACGAGCAGAATGGAAATTCTCCTTCTTAATATAAAGGTCGCAATAGCCTGCCAAGACGAATTCATAGGGGGCAAAGGTAGTAAAATTTCTTCACGGGGGAACAAAAAAAGCCCAAAGTACTATCGGGCATCTAGGAGGTTCTCAGCTGGGCTTAAATATAAGACCACGCGACGGTTATTTATCGTATCAGATTCAACTGCAGCTTCGTATTCACCTCGACTTGATGGAATCAATCTTTGGGAAGGAATTCCCGCTTTTTCCAAGCTACGCACCACGGATACTGCCCGCATCATACTGAGGGTCCAAGTATCTGATTCTCGGGGATGAATCCAGCGCTCTGAAGCCTCGGCATGTCCTTCTACTCGCACAAAGTAATCATTACGATTGCGTATTTCGCGAGCGAGTGTTTGGATGATTTTATTACCATCAGAGGTAATGTCAGCGCTATTGTTGGTAAAGTAGATCGTGCTCTCGAGCATGAAGAGCGACTGATTGCTAAACTTTTGCACACCCAATGAGGTGGGAAAATCAATACTTAGCCAATCGGGTAGGGGAGGATTGAGGAAAGAGGCCGGATAAATCCTATCTGGCCTTTCATTATTCCAAGTATAGGCTTCCATTGGGATCTTGTGCTTGAGCACAATAGGACGCTGAAGGCTGGAATTGCCT
>JBCAWW010000451.1:0-5116 GCA_038534415.1 Bacteroidota bacterium
AAGTGGGCAATGACGATTTTTATATTCGCCTCAATTATTTCGCAGAGTTCAACTACAATCGTAGCTCCAATTCTGCCGAAGAAGGCCAAGATTTCAGTGAAGTTCCGCCTGCTTTAAGCACTGCTAGTTTTGAAGATATGAGCACCATTTTAGGCATCAACATACGTCCCTGGAAG
Organism: Bacteroidota bacterium; assembly: GCA_038534415.1. GTDB lineage: Bacteria > Bacteroidota > Bacteroidia > J057 > J057 > JBCAWW01. The sequence goes on from JBCAWW010000451.1 coordinate 177, forward strand.
GGTTTGATCTTTGAAATGGGTTGGGGCCTCCACTATATGCCGACTCATCCATCAGGCAATAATTGGCAATTGGGAGGCCGCGTGGGCATCGATTGGCTATTCAACGCCGGTTAGTACTTACAACTATTTCCGTAAATTGCCTCTATGGCGCTATCTTATCGTTCGCAGCGGCGATTACAGGAAGTATTGTGGACCATGGCCTTTTTTATCGTTGGGGTCAATGTCTACAGCATGGTGAGATTTTGGGAAACAGCTGGCTACCCTTTATCCGAATTGGTCGGTGACGCGATCACCGCAACGATTGGCGGAGCCGTAGGCGGGATACTTTTGACGGTTTTTCATCAATCGATCCTCCTTAAGCAAGCACGCAGACGTTCCTTCCGCTTTCTGATTCTTACCGAAACCCTTGCCGATCTACTGATTATTTTCCTTGTCTTTATTCCCGTAACCACTTTATCGGGTGTCTTATTTGGCGAGATGGATTGGGGCGAGTCTTTTGCCTATAATCTGGCCTATATGCGCAGCCTCCCCTTTTTGGGATTGGTGCTCTATTTATTGGTACTGAGCACCCTCTTTAGTTTTTTCAGACAAGTAAGTCGCAAGTTTGGACCGGGCGTTATGCAAGGGCTATTGATGGGGCGCTATCACAATCCACGCGAAGACGACCGCATCGTCATGTTTCTTGACCTCAAAGCCTCTACCACCCATGCCGAAAAACTCGGCCATATCCGCTATTCACGTCTCCTCCAAGATTGCTTCTTTGACCTCAATGGGCTCTTGATCCCTTTTGAAGCCCAAATCTATAAATATGTAGGCGATGAAGCCATCATGAGTTGGGACCTCAAGGCAGGCCTGCGCAATGAAAATTGCTTGAGGATCTATTTTGCCTACAATCAATTGCTGGCCGAGAGAAAGCCCTATTACGAAAAAGAATATGGCATCCTCCCCGAATTTAAAGCCGGGATCAACGTGGGCAGGATCACCGTGGCTGAGGTAGGAGAAGAAAGAAGAGAAATCGAATACCATGGCGATGTCCTCAATACCGCGGCACGTATCCAAGGCCAATGCAATATCTACGGCAAACAACTGCTAATCTCCGAGCCCTTACAAAAGATGCTCCTGAGCGACCAAGGCTTTAGTATTGCTCCTATTGGAGAAATCGAACTCAAAGGCAAAGAACAGCAAGTAGGTGTCTACAGTGTTGATTTGCAGCAAAAATCCATAATTTAGGCCGATGCTCGCTACTCAACACCATACTCGCACCGTACTGGGGCATATCCACGAATACATCAGTGGTCAGGGATTTTACTACGCCAAGCAAGAAGTGGCTAATTTTTTCTTGTCCCTACAGACCAAACCCTTTGTGATTCTAGCCGGCATTTCCGGAACGGGTAAATCTCAACTGCCTCGCCTCTTGGCCCAGTCTTTAGGGCATGGAGACAAGGTCAGGCTCATCCCCGTCCGGCCAGATTGGACCGATGATAGCGATCTATTGGGGTATGAAGATGTGGAAGGGAAATTTCGACAGCAAAGCCTGCTAGCAGTCGTACTCGAAGCCCAAGCCAATCCCAGTGCGCCCTACTTTGTGATATTGGACGAAATGAACTTGGCGCGGGTAGAATACTATTTTAGTAGCTTTTTGAGTTTGCTTGAGAGCCGTCAGTGGCAGGATGACCAAATCATCACCGAACCTTTGTTGAGTAGCGCTATCCGCGAACGCCACCCCTCATTGGGCAAAGTCTATATCCCAGACAATCTCTATATCATCGGCACGGTCAATATGGATGAAACCACCCATCCCTTTAGTCGCAAGGTATTGGACCGAGCCAACGCCATTGAGATGAACGAGATCCAGCTAGATTGGCCGCCTGAGAGTGAAGCAGTACCGCCTCTGGCCAAGGTTTATAATGACCTCCTCAGGGCACGCTTTCTTCATGTCAAGGATATCTCCTCCGGAGAACGCCAAAGATTACGGCCTTGCATGCTAGTGTTGATGGAATTGAATACAATCCTGCAATCGGCCGATCTACAATTTGGGTATCGTATCCGCGATGAAATCGCCTTTTACATGCTCAATCGACACGAAATCAGCGAGCTATTGACCGCCAATGAAGGCTTGGACTATCAAATCCTACAAAAGATCCTGCCCCGTATCCAAGGCAGCTCGCGACGACTTGGCCAATGCCTAAGAGAACTCATACAGTACCTAGGTCCCAAAGGCCTTAGCCTCTCCAAGGGCATGGAGGCTGAAGAAATCATGCAAAAAATAGGTGATCCACGCCGCGCTGAAGTCAAATATCCTCGCTCCTTGAGCAAACTCCTCCTCATGTATCGCCGCTATGAAGAAGATGGCTTTACCAGCTTTTGGCTCTAGAGAGAAGCGTTCTGCGAAGCAGCCCAAACAATAAAAGACCCTAAAGCCAAAAATCCGGAGCTAGGCCCCGGATTTGCGTAAACAATCATCAAAAAATATCTATTTAAAAATAGCAGCTAGCTGTTCGTGAATCGCTACTTTTTCCTCTCTGCCAACATAGATTTCGCTTTCAGCAGACTGAGTCAACACACAACCTGGTTGAAAAAATATTTCTCCAGCCACCACTAAGCGCGCCTTGCGGATTTGATTGAAAACCGCCAGGTTGCGAAAATCGCCCATCACCAAACAACTAAAGTAGTTGTCAAAGCGGCCTTCATTGTAAAATTGCTCCTCCACTTCGAGATTGCCGTAGTTTTGCGTTAGGGCAGTTGGCTTTGCCAGAAGTTTTTCTACCGAAAATAGGCAAGAGCGACGATTAAACAAATTGCCTTCTAGGTCAATCTGATTGACCAATGTCTTGCCGCCATTATCGACTATGCCGCCAAGGGCAATCTCAATGCGTTTGTGATATTCTGTACCAATCAAAGCCCCTTGCATGCCAATCTGTAAGTTGCCTTCCACTCTGATCACCTCTGCGGAGACATACATCTCGCCTTCTATCACCCAATGGTCAAAAGGGGCAATCGTCGTGCCGGGAAAAGCAGGATACCAATTGGCTGGATTTTCAAAAAGATGATCTTCTACAACTGAAAAAGTGTAGACAGTAGCTTGTGCGTTGAGGCATAACAGAAGGATAGGGAGTCCTATGAGAATGCGTCGAAAGAACATAAGTGCGTTTTCTATGCTTAAAGATAAATAATCAATTTATCATATAAAACAATTTGTGAAATATTTTTTACAAAAATTATTTGCTTTTCTTAAAAGTGCCGTATTTGGCTCAAAATTGAAGGTTGTTGCTTGATTAGAAATGGCCTAACTTCGCAGCATGCGTATCATTTTTATGGGAACGCCTGAATTTGCGGTCCCTTCTCTCCAAATCTTACACCAATCTGAAGCCCAGCAAGTCGTGGGAGTAGTTACGGCTCCAGACAGACCAGCGGGTCGAGGACGTAAATTGAGAGCCTCTGCGATCAAAGAATATGCCGTTTCGCAAGCGATACCGGTGCTCCAGCCCGAGAAGCTGAGAGATCCAGATTTCATCAGTGCCCTTGAGGCCTTGCAGCCAGACTTGATGGTAGTGGTCGCTTTTCGCATGTTGCCCAAAGTGGTTTGGGATATGCCAAGCATTGGCACCTTCAATCTACATGCCTCTCTCCTACCCGACTACCGCGGCGCTGCCCCTATCAACTGGGCCATCATCAATGGGGAAAGCGAAACAGGGCTTACGACCTTCCTCATAGACGATAAAATTGATACCGGCTCTATCTTGCTACAAGAAAAGACCGAAATCCCGGCGGATTGGACCGCGGGCGATCTACACGACAAATTGATGGAGATGGGCGCAGGCCTGGTCCTCAAAACCGTAGAAGGCCTAGATGCCAAGCAGTTAGCAGCTCAGCCGCAAGACGACAGCCTCTATCGCAACCCAGCCCCAAAGATCCATAAAGAAGATTGTCGTATCAATTGGGAGGCAAGTACCGTAGAAGTATATAATCACATCCGAGGACTGTCTCCTTATCCAGCGGCTTGGACAACGCTCGAAGGCCTCAATTGCAAGATTTTACAGCTTAGCATAGTTGAGGATGAGCGTTCGGCGAAGCCGGGCAGCATCAAAGGAGTGGACGAAGAGCAAATACTAGTCGCTTGTAAAGACGGCTGGTTACAGATCGAGCAACTCCAATTGGCGGGCAAAAAACGCATGGCCAGCGCTGATTTTTTGCGCGGATATAAAGGAGAGCTCAGTCGCTTTGAGTAAATTGAAAGAATTGTCGCATTAATCCCTCACCCCTCAATCAATGACCAGTTTTCACAGCAAGAACTTTCCTAACTCTAAAAATGGTCTTTTGGTCCTACAAGGCTTTGCGATGCAATATATCGCGGGCTTCAATGTAGTCCTCATGTTGGGGATATTGGTCAAGGTGGTTTCGCAAGGAGCAGGGCTCAATATTTTGTGGATCGCCGTCGTGGGGGAATTGATCGCCGTAGGACTCGGCAATCTGCTCGCCTATGCCAAACTCAAAAAGACCTACGCGCAAATCTTTTTTGTCAATGAGCATTTTTCTTTGATTTCGGTTTATGAAATCTTATTCAAACGCGAAAACAATGCCTTTCCTTTACGTTATGCCAACCCAAGGCTAGATGGAGAACAAAACATCCTCACCATCCATTTCAATGATCAGATCATCACTTTGCGCCGAGAAGATTGGGAAGAGTTTGACTTGATCCGCGACTATCTTTTTTCCCGTCAGTTTTAGCTTTCACCCTGCGGGGAACGCTCAGTTAGGGTTTTTGGATAATTGCGGCTTACTGTCTAAACAACTATCCATATATGATTCTGAATATATTTTTGAATAATCCAAATTTTTGTAGTTAATTTAGCGTAGAATCTAACTTAGCTTAGAGACACAAACTAACCCTACCCAAGCTCGTATTTTTCGGAATCAACATTAGCCTTTAGCTAATGAAC
>JBCAWW010000452.1:0-5116 GCA_038534415.1 Bacteroidota bacterium
AGTTTCACTGAAAACCTTCAATATTTTCATCAAAAAGGACAAATCAACTTTTATGAGCGCTTAGATTCTGTCGTCATTCAGTATGATCAAAACGGCCGTAGTATCCCTCAAAAGGCATGGGTGAAATATCTCGATCAATGGCGCCATCCAATGTGGGAGGATTCTCTACAGCTACCCTTAGTATTACCCCTGCGGGGAACGTTTAGTCATATCCAAGTGAATGTTAATAAGCAAATCCAAACCTATGATTTTGGCGAATCGATGTTACTGATAGGAGGGCAAAGGAGCAGGGATTCACTAATCATACAAACACAAAACCCACGCAAAATTCAGATTTGGTATAGTCTCTTTAGGGGCAATAAACTGATTGAGCAGGGACGGACAGATTCCCTTAACTTCAGTCGGGCAATCAACGAACGTCAATATTATTTTCTTTCTACGCGATACCTCTGGAAAGGCCGTGTCATATCACAGGACTTTCGTTTTCGTTGGTATCCCAACCAGGTCAATCTTAAAGTAGAACAGCCCGCCCAAGTTGCCCCCGGTAGTTTAGTGCCCATCAAGATTACAGTAAGGGATGTAGATCAGCAACCCATTGCCGATTTTGATTTAGCGCTTTATGCTTATACCGCAAAGTTTCAGCAGCCCAAGGCACCACGCATACCCGTATATGCACCTCAATGGGAAAATCGTATTGCTGGCCCAAACTTCTTTGCTAATTCCAATTTTGATCGAGAATACCGCAATCGTCTACTTGATTATCCTCTTTGGGCTGCAAAAGCGGGACTAGATACTTTGGCATGGTATCATTTTCGTTACCCCTCCGGGGAACGCTACCAATATTCCTTTGCGATTGAAGATACCAACTTAGCGCAGTTTGCTCCTTACGTATTTGATAAGGGCTTGCAGTGCAATCCAATCATTATCTATTTGGATGATAGGCCTGTATTTTACCAAAATCAGGCAAAAAGTCCTTTCTCTTTCCGTAGTAGAGAGGGATTTCATAATATCAAAATCCGTTTACACGATCGTGTGATTCAGATGGATAGTGTTTGGCTTGAAGCTGGGAAAAAAACAATTATTAGTGTTGATAAAACTAAGCTTGGGCCACATACGACTTGGCGTTCGGCGAAGCCGGAACTGGGTGAGATTGAATGGAGGACTATCCAGCAATATTTCGTTGAATTTCGTTTTCCCGCGATGGGTAAAGTAATTGTCTCGCAGGGTTTGACACTACATTATTTGTCCCAGAGCGGTGCACAAAGAAACCAATTGCTGGGTCCCTTTACTGATAATCTTCCGATCAAGATCCAAGGAGAAGGCTGGAACTACGAGATTCCTAAAAAACGAGGCTATAGCTATAAAGTCTTTCCTCGCTATGCTCAGCTAACTTCCCAGCCCTTAAGCAACCATCAAAAAACATACTTGCAGCCCTATAAAAGTGAGCCATATGAAATTTCGGCCCTTAGGCGAATACCTCCAGAAGTCAGTTTCCAAACAAGAAAAATCACCCAATCAGAAGCATTATGGCGCTTAATTCCTCGCAATAATCCAATGGAAAGTTGTTTTTGGCAAGCTACCCTAACAGACAGTTTGCAACGAAAAGTAGCCTACACTTTCTTAGAAGGAAAAGACAAGTCGAGCCAAAGAATTTATCCGGGCTATAATTCTGATTTTCAGGCCTTGCCGATTGGCGCTTATCGTTTGACCTATCTCTTTGGAAAGCCTGATAGTATTTATGGATACTTCCGCACTCCTTATCAAAAATTACGTAACAAGGGAATTAATTTTAACGCTTGGGACACTTTTGATTTGCTTGACATACCTGATTCTTTGCTTAAGCGGTTTAAGGCAGATTTAAAGCAAGCAGAGCAAATAGGTCGTATTTTACTCTCTGATAGTGATTCCGTAGCAACAGCTTTTTTAAGGGAACAGTTTCCCGATCCAGTTAAATTGAATTTCCCTGAAAACTGGACCCAAAAAGTATCTGGGGTAGTTTTGGATTCGAAAGAGGGGCGCCCCTTAGTGGGGGTTACTGTATCTATCCGCGACTCTAAGGAAGGTATTGCATACGGTGTATTGACTGACCAAAATGGTCGGTTTACGATTAATGTAAAAGGAGCAAGTACTCAGCTGTGGTTTTCTTACCTCGGCTTTACTTCCCAAATGCAAACCGCTTCTTGGTTAGGTGAACGGGAAATATATTTAGTAGAGAATTATGGTTCGTTAGAAGAAGTTGTAGTTGTTGGTTATGGCAGTAGGGCTGCACAAGATTTCTCGCATGTCCCAGTCTATGTGGATGGGGTTCAGGCAGGAAGCCTGGTTGGGAAGGTGGCTGGTGTGAGCTTTGAAGGAAGTCTTAAATCTATGCCCGGAGTCGCCACAAATGATGAATTCTCTGATTCTCCTCAAAGCGTGAAATTTGGAAATGCAGGCTTAAATGAAGAGACTGATCAAATTCCTATCCCATACGGCGATCAAAGTGCTTCTTCCCTTCGCAGCAACTTTCGAGACTACGCCTTTTGGTATCCCAACCTCAAGACTGGGGCAGAGGGCACGGTTGAGATCAAAGCCAGAATCCCAGACGATATCACTCGATGGGACCTCTTTGCAGTAGGGCACAACGATCAGCGCCAAATCGGCAAAACCACCAGCCAAATGCAGGCATATCGCATGCTTTCGGGCCAAATCGTGCTGCCTCGCTTTTTGCTGCCGGGAGATTCGCTGCGTTTGATTGGAAAGAGCATCAATTATACCGGGGATACGCTCGATATTGAAACAGACTTTAGCATGGATGAGCTGAGCGTTCTGCGCAGCAGCCATACGATGACCAATGTGGTACTTGATACGGCTCAATTTCGCGTTCCGCGCAGCGGCAAAGATAGTCTCCAATTTCGCTATCAGCTCACTCGGACAGCCGATGGCTATCAAGATGGGGAACAACGAATGATCCCGATTTACCAGCCGGGCATAGAAGAAACCAAAGGAGAGTTTTGGGCCATGTGGCAGGATACGAGCATTACTTTTCGCGCCGACAGCAGCTTGGGGCCACTTTTTGTCAATGTGGAGGCAGATTTGTTGAGCAGCCTACGGACAGAACTAAGGCGTTTGCGCGCTTATCCGCACGAGTGCAATGAGCAAGCGGCTTCTAAGCTGCTGGCTTTGCTTTACCAACGAAAAATCAAAGAACAACTTGGCGAAAACTTTCGTGGGAATAATGAAATCCGTCGCTTGATCCGCAAGCTCATCAAGAACCAAAACGAAGATACGAGTTGGGGATGGTGGCCAAACCTACAAGGCCAAATGTGGGTGAGTTTGCATGTAGTGGAGGCCTTGATGTTGGCTCGTGAGGAGGGGTTCTACGTAGATTTTCGTGAGGAGGATATCAAAGCACGCCTCCTCTTTGAGTGGGAATCCTTTGCTTTGTTGGATCAATATCGTGCTTTGGATCTACTCAGTCAGTTGGATGCAAAACTCAATTATCAGGGCGTCTTGGATAGCTTATTGACGCTTAGTTATGGGCATAGTCGCTATTTGACGGAAAACTATTTGCTGCGCCAACGATATGAGCTACCTATGGAAATGGATTCGCTACTAATGCTTCGCAAGCAAACCCAATTGGGTAGCTACTTTTGGGGTGAGGAAGCCTATCGTGTCACAAATAATGCTTTTTTGACCAGCATCCGTGTTTTTGAACTGCTGCGTGCGGAGGAGAAGTTTCAGCGGGAGGCGGCCTTGACACTCAATTATTTACTGGCTGGCCGTGAGCCCTATTATTGGCGTAATACTTACGAATCTGCCAGCGCCCTAGCGGTAATATTGCCGGATCTGATCGACGCACAAGGTGAAGACCTGCGACCTCAAATTTGGGTCAATGGCAAACAGATTGAAGATTTTCCTTTTAGAGATACGCTAGCCGCGAACGCTCAGTTAGAGCTGCGCTTTGAGGGAAGATTGCCGGTTTATGCAACTGCCTATCAGCGTTATTGGAATGAAAAGCCCCAAGCTAGCCAAGAGCCCTTTGCCATCAGGACTTATTTTCTTGATGCTCAAAACGATACCCTCACAAGGCTAAAGGGGGGAGAAAAGGTACGGCTGGTTGCAGAGTTAGAACTCGAATCTTCAGCGGAGTATGTCGCAGTCCGATTGCCGATACCAGCCGGCTGTAGTTATGCCAATAAACGACTTTGGTGGCGAGCGGAAAGCTACCGAGCGTACAAGCGAGAGCAGACAGAGATCTATTGTCTAAAGCTCCCTGCGGGAACGCATCGTTTTGAAGTCAGTTTGATGCCACGCTTTGCTGGAGAATTTAACTTACGGACAACGAGGGCTGAGATGATGTATTTCCCCCTCTTTTTTGGGCAAAACGAACAAAAGCTGGTGGAGATTCGCTAGACATTTTCTATTTTCCAATATGCAGAATATACCCTCCGAGATTAGCCGGGTTACGGTTTATCCTAATCAGGCTGAAGTTGAACGTCAGGCCGAAGTAGAATTGAAAGCCGGTAGCCACGAATTAGTCTTTGCCCATCTCACCGATAAGCTCAACCCACAAAGTGTACAAGTACTCGCCTCTGACAACCTTTGGTTGTTTGATATCCGCACCGAACGCCAGCAATTGGCGGAGAAAGGGCACCCTAAGCTTAAGGTCTTCCAAGAAGAAGAGGAACGTCTACTGCAAGTCCTCAAAAACCAGCAAAGCCGTCAAGCTCGGCTTCAGCAACAAAAAAACTTTGTCATAGGGCTTGGCAATCGTGTTACGACCGCTACTGAGCAAAGCCATGAAGCTGAATGGTCGCCTGAAAATTGGCAGAAGTTATTGCAATTTTATGCCTCTCAACTAGACCGTTTAGATACCGATCTATTGGCCCTCGAAAAAGAACTGATAGATACGCAAAAGAAACTTGATCAAGTTCGGCGTCAAATACAGGACCTTGGCCGAGTACAGGCGCGAGATTATAATGTAAGACTGAGAGTCGAAGTCGAAAAGGACAGCAAAATCCAATTAGGACTCAAGTATCTAGTCAATAATGCCAGCTGGAAACCGCTATATGATCTTAGGGTGGACTCTGGCGAGGAACGTTGTACCTGCGCTTTATAAACACAAGTTAAACGT
>JBCAWW010000453.1:0-5115 GCA_038534415.1 Bacteroidota bacterium
CACTGGCTGGGCACTCAAACGGGTACGACTACAGATGAACAAGGTCGTTTTAGCTTGCCGCGCTCAAAGCAAAGCACGCAATTGGTAGTCAGTTTTTTTGGCTACCAGACTGATACGATCAAGATCAGCGATCAAACTACCATAGATATCCGCCTCGGGCCGGCTGTAACTTTAGAAACAGTCATGATCGAAGGGCGCCAAAAGTCTAGTTCCATTTCTTTCCTCGATCCCCTCAAAACGGAAAATATCGGAGAAAAGGAGTTGGAAAAAGCGGCCTGCTGCAATCTCAGCGAAAGCTTTGAAACCAATCCCAGCGTCGATGTCGCTTTTACCGATGCGATTACGGGGGCAAAGCAGATCCAATTGTTGGGATTAGCAGGACCCTATACGCAGATTACGCGGGAAAACATCCCTTATGTTAGGGGGCTTTCTGCGATCTCCGGCCTCAGTTTTGTGCCTGGATTTTGGGTGGAGAGTATGCAACTGAGCAAGGGCGCAGGCTCAGTCGCCAATGGTTATGAGAGTATCGCTGGGCAGATCAATGTCGAGTTACGCAAGCCTGAGGAAGCAGATCGATTGGCCATTAATCTATACGCCAATGAAGGCGGTAGATTGGAAGGCAACCTCAACCTCGCTCATAAATTTAAAGGCGGTAAATGGTCAACGGGCTTGCTTTTACATAGTGGGAATCGTTCCGCAGAGCGTGATAGAAATGGAGACAGCTTTCTAGATAATCCACTCAGCAACTCCTTTATCGGCCTCAACCGCTGGAAATATATCGGCGCGGATGGCCTCAGGCTGCAGTTTGCGGTCAAAGGCATCTATATGGATCGGATCGGGGGGCAAATTGGGGCCGAAAATGATCCCAGTTTATGGCTCATGCAGCAAAATACCCGTAGGCTTGAAGCCTTCGCTAAGATCGGCAAAATATTGCCAAAGGCTGGCCATTCGATGGGGCTGCAGTTATCGGTGGCCAATCATGATCAGACCAACCAACTGGGGTTGCGAGATTATGAGGCTTCTCAACAAACGGCCTACGCCAATTTTGCTTACCAAGGGATTATCGGTACTACCAATCATGTGTTTAAAACAGGCTTGAGTTTTCAGTATGACCGCTACGCGGAACGCTTGAACGATACCGATTACGATCGAGTCGAGGCAGTACCGGGCGTTTATGCAGAGTACACCTATAACTATCTCGAAAAACTAGGCATAGTAGCAGGCTTGCGCGCCGATTATCACAATATGTTCGGTGCTTTTGTAACTCCACGCTTGCATATCCGCTATGCGATATTTGAGAAAACGATCCTAAGAGCCAGTGCTGGTCGAGGGCAGCGTACCGCCAATATCTTTGCCGAAAATAGTGGCCTACTGGCGAGTAGCCGCCAGATTGTCATTCGGGGAGGAGATAGTGAAAAGCCGTATGGTTTGGATCAAGAAGTCGCATGGAACTATGGCCTCAATCTCACTCAATTGTTTACCCTTGATTATCGAGAAGGTAGCGTGAGTTTTGATTTTTACCGGACTGACTTTGTCAACCAGATTGTGATAGATGTGGACCAAAGCCCGCGTCAGATTGTGTTTTATAATCTCGATGGCAAGTCTTATTCCAATAGCTTTCAGGCTCAATTTGATTATGAATTGATCAAAAGAGTGGATCTGCGCTTGGCCTATCGTTGGTTTGATGTCATGACTACCTATGATGGCCGTTTGCGGCAAAAGCCGTTGATCTCCGCTCATCGCGCCTTTATCAATCTCGCTTACGAAAGTCGTAACTATTGGAAGTTTGATGCCACGGTGAATTGGCAAAGCCAAAAGCGTATTCCCTTTACCTCTCGCAATCCTGATAGCTACCGCCTGAGTCAAGTATCGCCTGCCTTCTTTTTGGTCAATGGACAGATCACCAAGACTTGGCGCGAAAAGTTTGACCTCTATTTAGGAGTGGAAAATCTCCTCAATTTTACACAGGAGAACCCAATCCTTGCGAGCGACCAGCCTTTTAGTCGCTATTTTGATAGCTCGCTGGTCTGGGGACCAATCTTTGGCCGAAATGTCTACCTCGGTTTACGCTACAATATCAAATAAGAAAAGGGGCGCAGAATTTATCCTGCGCCCCTTTTTTAGAGCTCAAACATTCACTAATAAGTTTGCGCTATTCTTCGAAGCGTAAAGCTACCTGATCTAGTTCTTCTTCTGGTCCTACAAGGGTTACCAAATCACCCGCTCTAAACTGAGTCCTGCCGTGGGGGATGATAAACTGGCCATTGCGGTTGATCGAAAGTACAATCACGTCTAATGGGAGTCTTACTTCGCGTAGATACATACCTACTACCTCGGGACTTCGGACTTCTAGCTCTATGGTATCCTGATGGTCTTCGCGGCCAAGGATGAGAGAGGTCGCCTGCGGCGAACGCACCATATGATCTAAGAGACTCACGATCGCCGTCGCTGGATTTACAATCAACACACCAAGCTCATGGAACTTCTCCAAATTGGCTGGATCGTTGAGTTGAATGATGATCTCGCGGGTACCAAAGTGCTCATAAGCGATTTCGCAGATGGTGTAGTTTTTGGTGTCACTACTCATACAGACAATCGCTTCGGCATTGGCTGCATCATGGGCCTTAAAAGCCTCTAAATCCCAATTGTCTACTGTGTGAATTTGGATTCCTTCTTCTAGCAGATTGCTAGGAATATCTGTTTGTAAAGTTAAGATTTTAACGTTCCACCCGTGGGACATCAAACTCCTAGCTAAGGCAACCGAAGGTCCCTGCAAACCACAAATGATCGCATCCCTGACTCCGTCAAAAACAGGAGTCTGAGCGCGTACATGAGATTCGCCTACCTTAGTCAAAGCCCATTTGAAAAGTGGAGGTCCCACTACCTGATTCAAGACAATTACCGCGATGATGATGGTCGCAAATTCATTGCCCCATTCTGGATATTCGTAGGCAATCACAGTGGCCAATCCCAGCCCGACACCGGCTTGGGTAACAAAAGGCATCCAGTTGATGCTCCAAAAGTTACGTGGATCCCCGCCGATCGAACCCCCAACAAAGCCTGCGATGACCATAGATAAGATTCGGACGGCAAATAAGATCAATGCAATGCCCCAAACGCCGGCCAAAACATCTAAGGCCATGCTCTCGCCCGTCAAGGTGAAGAAAGCGATATAGATCGCGGGACCTATTTTATGGAGGATTTCCTCCCAAGTCTGTCGATGTTTACTGTAGTTGGTTACCACAAAGCTGCCCAAAATACAGATCAGGAGCGGCTCAAGATAGAGCTCATGGCCTATCAATTCTCCGCTATAATCCCTAATCCAATCGGAAAAGAGATACACGCCCCAACCGATGGCGACAGTAATGACACTCAGCATCCATTCGGGCATCATCAAATTGAGGACAAAAGACAAGAGCTTGCCCAAAAGATAGCCTAAGCCAAATGAGATTAAGAGTTCTACTAGTAGGAAACCGATGGAGGAGAGGCTAAAATCTTCTCCGTTGATCAGCGTTCCGCTTAGCGAAAAACATACGGCAAATAAGATGATCACTAGGACATCTTTGATCACCGTAACACCAATTGCAGTCTGGGTAAAAGGCCCTTTGGCCCGCAATTCATTAATCACTGCAATCGCTGAGGCGGGCGAGCGCGCCACAAAGATGGTACCTGTAAGAGTAGAAACGGCGATTTTGGCCTGGGTGGTCATTTCCTTCATAAAAGGAATCCAATCAGCCATGAAAAACACCGCCAGCGCACTTAACAAAAAGGTAATCACGAGTTGGCCGAGGGTATTGGCCGCAATGCTACGGTATTGGGTCCGCAGCTCCTTGAGATAGAGCTCTGAGCCTGCGGCAAACGCGATAAAGGCCAATGACAAATCATTGATAAAGTGCAAAGAAGCAAGGGCTTCTGTATGGAGTAGATCCAATACAAAAGGACCCGCCAGCATCCCTGTAAACAGGAAACCAGTTATTAGAGGGAGGCGAACTTTTTTGAAAAATTGGGCTAACTGCCCCGCTGCGATGGCAACGATACCAAAACCAAGTAAAGCTTGTAGTATTGTCAAATTTTTTTGCTTGGAAGTAGAGAACTAATCTAAGATAAACAAAAGGCCGCAGTGAATCTACACTGCAGCCTAAATATAAAAAGTGTTTTTCTTTTCGAAATGTTTACTCGCTGACAACTGTCATTTCATCGACAAGATGACTTGCTCCCGCAAATTTGTCGATGATAAATAGTACATAACGAGCGTCTACACAGATCGTACGCTTGAGATCGGGGAATACGTGGATGTCAGAAGACATGGCCTCCCAGTTGCCATCAAAGGCAAGACCGATCAATTCTCCTTTGCTATTGAGCACGGGAGAACCTGAATTTCCGCCTGTGATATCATTGGTGGTAAGGAAGTTGATTTCCAAACGTCCATCTTCACCATAAGGACCAAAGTCTTTGGCCTTGTAGAGAGATTTCAGCTTCGCTGGAACGATAAACTCCTTGTCATTGGGATCTTCTTTTTCCATCACGCCCGCTAGGGTCGTATAGTACTGAAATAACATGCCGTCCTCTGGCTGATAAGCGCTAACAGAACCGTAGGTCAAACGCATAGTTGAGTTTGCGTCTGGATAGAAGTTTTTGTCAGCATGCATCTCCTGCATACCAGCGATATAGCTCTTGCGGAGATTGGAGATTTGCGATTCATAAGCAAGCTGGCTCATGCCTATTTGCGAACGATAGATGCTAACAACGCCATTGACATATTGGAGGATCGGATCATTTTCCAATGCTTCCATAGTCGGTGCATTGAGGAAGGCTTCAAAACGAGCGCGGTCAGTTACAATAGCGCTAGCAAAAGCATTGTCCACCCACTCACTGATTTTTTCTTGTGGCGTCAGGGGCTTAGGAGCGGGTTTGGGTAGAGGGGGAGGAGGCATGTCCGCCATCTTTTGCATATCTGCCATCTCTCTTTTCTTCTGTCTCTTGAGTCTACGCTTTTCTTTTTTCGTAAGCGGTACTTCCACTTCTTCTACTACCTCAACTACAGGTACAGGATCTGCGAGAATCTCAGTGAAAATAGGAGGGTGAAGGCTCTCTGGGATATTTTCGTAATAGCTG
>JBCAWW010000454.1:0-5111 GCA_038534415.1 Bacteroidota bacterium
ATTGGGAAAGGACATAGCGCATACTTTCTAACCTAGCTGCCTTTTTGTTATTGGTCTTAACGATGATCCACGGACTAAAATTCGTGTGGGTTTTACTAAACATCTGCTCTTTATAGTAGGTGTAGTCGTCCCACAGTTCTTGACCTTTCATGTCTACTGGACTAAATTTCCAGCGTTTCAGAGGATTATTTAGGCGATCATCGAAGCGATTTTTCTGTTCTTCTTTAGAGATGGAGAACCAAAATTTGATGATTTTGAGATTGTCTTCATAAAGGAGATGCTCAAACTCTGGGACTTGGACCATAAACTTTTCGTACTGCTTTTTGGAGCAAAATCCCATCACAGGTTCAACCACCGCACGATTGTACCAACTTCTATCAAAAAAGACGATTTCGCCCGGATTGGGTAAGACGTTGATATAGCGGCGAAAATACCACTGCCCCTTTTCGACTTCTGTGGGCTTAGTCAAGGCTACCACTCTGGAGGTCCGAGGATTGAGATGCTCCTTAAATCGTTTGATAGAGCCGCCTTTGCCTGCGGCATCACGACCTTCAAATATTATCGCCACCCGCATTTTGTTCTCAGCAATCCACTTTTGTAGGTCTACAAACTCCGATTGTAGCTTCGCGAGTTCAACTTCATATTTTATTTTCTTTAATACCTTCTTGATCGGGATGGAGTTTTTCTTGGCAATCGCGATTAGCTCATCCCTAGTTTTTGCCTCCAATAAGTGCTCACGAGTGAAAGTCATGGTTCTTCGATTCTTGCTAATTCTTTTTAAAGAGCTCGCTCTGATTATTGATCAAGTCAAACTCCCTCGAATATATGAGACGGTAAATAAATGAGTAATTCTCTATTAACTAATTAAACTAAGCAGAGATATAGCCATCAGCAAGCCCAATTTGTTGATAAAAAGCCTTGGGGCCGAAATGATAGATCGCCCGAAAGGATGACTTTTCTTTTTTTCTAGGTCAAGTTTTTCAAAAAAGCTGTTGCAAGACTCTCCTCTAGCAAAGCTTAAGCTCATTCCTAAATCTAAATAATCACAATACTTAGGAAATGATTATCAGGCTATTATTCCAACCTTTCTAGTCCGTTTGCGTCTTAAAACTGTGGGAGAGAGCAAGCAATTCCGCCTCTAGGCGGCCCCGACCATTGAACCTGAAACGTCTGATTATCTGACGTTTCCCGCGTTTATGCTTGTACAGATTTCTTAATCTCTCTAAGCCAAAAACATGATATTCTTGCTTAAAAGTCTGAGAAGACTGCAAAGTCATTTCCGTCGAAAACGGAAGCTGACGAAGACTTTGGTCGCTGACGACCAAAAGCGTAAATCTTTAATGCACAAAAAAGGTACGGCCTTGACGGACTTGAGTGTATACGGCTACGTAGAAGTAGCTGGTCGCCGTTATGAAGCCCGCAGTAGACACTACGTTTTTATCCGTAGGGGTACTCACGTACGCATAGTTGGCCGTGAAAACTTTGCCTATTTGGTAGAAGAAACAGCTTAGTCTAGCTTCAAAACGGCGTGAAAGGCGCTCTGTGGCACCTCGATGCTACCGACTTGTCGCATGCGCTTTTTACCCGCTTTTTGCTTTTCGAGGAGCTTGCGTTTACGCGAGATATCACCTCCATAACACTTAGCGGTTACGTCCTTACGCATCGCTTTGACTGTCTCACGGGCGATAACTTTCGTACCGATGGCAGCCTGTATAGCCACTTCATACTGCTGACGCGGGATGAGTTCTTTGAGCTTTAGGCAAATCTTTTTGCCCCACTCATATGCTTTATCACGGTGAATCAATGCACTCAATGCATCTACTACATCCCCATTGAGCATGATATCCAGCTTTACCAGCTTAGAAGCCTGAAAACCGATCAACTCATAGTCAAAAGAAGCATAGCCTTTAGAAATCGTCTTTAGTTTATCAAAAAAGTCAAACACAACTTCTGCTAATGGAAGCTCAAAAGTAATTTCAACCCGATCTGTAGTGAGATATACTTGATTGACAAATCGACCACGCTTCTCGATACAAAGCTCCATCACTCGACCGATAAAATCGACCTTCGTGATAATCTGAGCACGAATGAAGGGTTCATATAAATCTTTGACCCGTGTAGCCACCGGTAATTCGGAAGGGCTATTGATCGCGACTTCGGTATCATCGGTGAGCATAGCCTTAAAGCCTACGTTTGGCACAGTCGTAATCACCGTCATATTGAACTCACGCTCCAAACGCTCCTGGATGATCTCCATATGAAGCATCCCTAAGAAACCTGCTCTAAACCCATAACCTAAGGCTGCTGAAGTTTCGGCTTGAAAAACCAATGAAGCATCGTTGAGTTGTAGTTTCTCTAAAGAATCACGTAGGTTTTCAAATTCCTCCGTGATCACAGGATATATACCGGCAAAAACCATCGGTTTCACTTCTTGGAAACCTTCTACCGCCGAGTCTGCAGGCTTGTCTCGCAAAGTAATGGTATCCCCTACTTTGACCTCTTTTACTTCTTTGATGCCGGCTACCATATAGCCTACACTGCCAGTCTCAATACTTTTCATGGGAAACTGCTCTAAACGCAGCACCCCCACTTCTCCGACTTCGTATTCCCCTTCTGTTGCCATCATCTTGATCCAATCTCGCTTAGAGATTTTACCGTCAAAGATGCGGAAATAGACAATCGTTCCCCGATAGGGGTTGAAAACAGAATCAAAAACCAATGCCTTAAGAGGCGCATCTGGATTGCCGGTAGGCGGCGGCACTACCTCTACAATACGGTCCATGATATCAGTGATACCAATACCGTTTTTAGCACTAGCCAAAACTATATCATCACGGCTACAGCCGATCAGGTCAATGATTTCTTCTGCCACTTCCTCGACACGAGCCGAAGGAAGGTCAATTTTATTGATAACAGGGATGATTTCGAGATCGTGTTCGAGTGCCAAATAAAGATTGGAGATCGTCTGAGCTTCAATCCCTTGAGCAGCATCCACGATCAACAAAGCACCTTCACAGGCGGTGATTGCCCGCGATACTTCATAAGAAAAGTCAACGTGGCCAGGTGTATCAATCAGGTTGAGCGTATAGGTTTGCCCACCATTTTCATAATACATTTGGATGGCATGGCTCTTGATCGTAATTCCCTTCTCCCTTTCCAAGTCCATACTATCTAGGACTTGATTAGTCATCTCGCGCTCCGAAAGCGTTTGAGTCGCCTCGAGCATTCGATCCGCGAGGGTACTCTTCCCGTGATCAATGTGAGCAATTATGCAAAAGTTGCGCAGGTGTTTCATATATTTCCAAGACAGCCGGCATATTTACCGACGTACAAAGTTCGGTCCGGCAAGCTACATTTACAAACGCATTTTGGCCTGAAATGATTTGTTATCACATGAAAAGATTACTATTTCTACTTTGCCTTGGCATTACGCTGTCCAATCTTAGCGCACAAGCTGACTCTGCCTACCAAAAAATGAGCTTCCAAAGCGAAGCATCAGAGGAAAAACTCCTCTATCGTTTTTTGCAACCCAACACTACTGCAGGCAAATTATATCCCCTCGTCTTGTTTTTGCATGGAGCCGGTGAACGAGGCGACGACAATACCGCCCAATTGGTACATGTGACCCATCGATTTAGCGATCCTGACTTACAAGCGGCTCACCCAACTTTTGTCATCGCTCCCCAATGCCCCAAAGAAAGTTATTGGCCGAGCGGTACATTTGACAAAGCATGGGGCAAGTTTACCCCTTCCGATACCTTAAATGCCGAAATGCGGCTCATCATGGCCCTGCTGGAAGAGGCGCAGCAAAAGTATCCGATAGATCCCAATCGTATCTATGTCGCGGGTTTGTCGATGGGCGGCTTTGGCACTTGGGATTTTCTCCGTCGTTTTCCCAACTATTTTGCCGCTGGCGTGCCAGTTTGTGGGGGAGGCTATCCGGCTGATGCCGAACGCTTAGTCAATATCCCCATTTGGGCCTTGCATGGTTCTGAGGACAATGTGGTGCCAGCGAGCATGAGCCGAGATATGCTTAACGCCATCAAAGAGGCTGGTGGCAGCCCCAATTATACTGAGTTCCCGGGGGTGGGTCATGGGAGTTGGAATCCCGCTTTCCCCGCTTATGCTAGCTCTCCTTTTATTTACGACTGGCTGTTCTCCCAGCATCGTTAATGACGACATAATAAGCATTCCCTTCAACTCGATCTGAGCTAAATAGTGGGAACACTGCGGCTTTAGGCAGATCTGGCTGCTGTTGCTGCAAGTATTGATATTGGTCCTTAGTGAGCACTAAGGCCATGGGTCTTTTACTGATATATAAGCCAAACAGCGTTGCTGGATCTCTTTGTTCCAGAAAACTACTGTAGGTCCGTCCGAGGTAAAAAGCTAAGCTAGGCGGTCTCCCTTGTACATTAGCCAGCACGATAGTGCTATTAGGCGCGGTTTCGTTTTGGAGGTATTGATGGATTTTTAGAGGCGCCTCGCGCAACGCACTCACCCCAGGCATCAGCCCCAGCCATAGGAGCAGCATAAAACTAAAGCCCGCCACTATCGGCGCGAGGGCCTTTTGAGATTCATTGCCAAAATAGGCCGTTGATAAGAATTTATGGCCGATCAAGGCTCCGATGAGCAATACCGCCAAAATGCACGGTACCATGATCCCACTCCAGCCCCAGAGATAATAGCTTCCCCCAATCAATCCTATCGCCAAAGCCAAGCTGAGCACTGCCTGAATCCAAAATCCAATCTTGTGGCCAAGCAGCCCCTTGACAGGCACCTCAAATTGGCGAGCGATGAGCAAAGCAAAGACGGGATAAGCGCCAATCGCGTAAGCAGGCAGTTTGGACGGTATGAGTTCCCAGAGCAACCAACTACCGATGAGCCAAGCCAGTAAGAAAAGATCTTCGGGCCGTCTTCGCCGAACGCCAGCGATACTCGCCCCCAGGGCCGGAACTAAGCGTTGCACGAAGGGCAAAAACGCCACCAAAATTGTCCCTAGATAATATCCGGGAGGCCCTGACTGCCCTAAAACAGTCCCTCCTGTACGCTTGAAAATATACCAATCGAGCATCCAATTGATCATCTGCCCATCATCTCTTTGCCAAGCGATA
>JBCAWW010000455.1:0-5110 GCA_038534415.1 Bacteroidota bacterium
CTACGCCCGTACCCGTAAGCTGACCACTCAACTCGCTAAATTTTTGAGCGAACAAGGGATCACTGCGACGGCTTATCATGGAGGGCTCAAGACTTCGGAGCGCAACAAAATTCAGCAGGATTGGCTCGAAGATCGTACGCGCGTCATCGTGGCGACCAATGCGTTTGGGATGGGAATCGATAAACCCAATGTGCGCTTTGTGGTGCATCACAATCTGCCTTTTGATCTGGAAAGTTATTATCAAGAAGCGGGACGAGGCGGTAGAGATGGCGAAACCGCCTTGGCAATTGCTTTTGCTAATCCCGCTGACATCAATCAGCTCCAAGTCTGGAATGCTGAGAAGTACCCATCTTGGGAGCAGCTGACACGGCATTATGAGGCGTTATGCAATTATTTTCAAGTCCCAAGAGAAGGTGCGGTAGGGGAGGCGGAGCCTTTTCATATATCGGAGATTTGTCAAGCCATAGGGGAACAGGCTATCCCGCTCTATAACTCGATTCGAGTTTTAGAAAGTGAGGGCCTATTATATTTTAGTGCCGAAAGTGATGATTTTGCCTATTTACAGATGGTCGCTCGTCCGCAGGATTTGCTTATCTACAAGCAGCAGCATCCTCGCTTGGCAGACCTGATTGATTTTATATTGCGCTCCTTGGGGGGAGAGGTCTATACCAATGATATGCGGTTTTTCCCTGAGCCTTGGGCTAGGAAACTGGATTTGCCGCCATTGGATCTTTATGCTCAGCTAGAACGTTTGGATCAGCATGGTTTGATCCATTATCAAGCGCCTTCGCAGGAACCCAGTATACGATTTGTTAAGCCACGCCAGCGTTTGAATAAAAAGCTACTCAATTGGGACAAGTATATCTTTTTGCGCCAGCAAAATGACCAGCGACTCAAGGAGATGCTTCGCTATGTCGAAAACAAAAGTCTTTGCCGGCAGCTCATGATCCAGCAATATTTTGGGGAGAAGGTAGACGAGCCCTGTGGGCGCTGCGATGTTTGTATCGGGCGACACAAGTCCAAGGTAGACAACAATGAGTTTGAGCTGATTCGCAAGGCGCTAATGGCATTTATTGAAGCCAAAACGCCCCTCTATCGAGACGTTTTGGCTGAGTGCAGGGAGGGAAGTCCAGCCCAAAGAGAGAAGGTGCTTCGCCATCTGCTGGATCAAAAAGTAGTCTTGGCAGATCAGACTGGACGATTAAATATTGCTCAAAGTAATGGAGTCTGATTTAGACAAGGCCAGTCGGATTGTCGAGCTGGAACTTTGCAATATTGTCAAGCTCACAGACAGGCGAAAGAGAGAAGCGTTCCGCGCAGCGGGGAATAGTAGGGAGTATTTAGAGCCTAGACTCATGAAGGACGATTTTTGAAAGCCTTTATACTCAATACTTTTGTCTTACTACTAAAAAACGATAGTGGCGATAGATCAAATCTTTACCAGCTTATTGCCGTTCCAGCGATAGCGGATAGTGGTGTTGACATTGTATTTGACGCTTGGTTCCTGCTCGTTTTGACCCTCTTCGGGATATAGCATTTCTCCGTCTCGATTTTTTATGATCACCACTCCCTTTACGCCTTCGGGATCTGATGGAGTAATGAGGCTTAAAGAGCTGAAATAAGGTCCATCTCCTACCCCGCTATCCTCGCCGAAATAGTGAAGACGATTGCCATCAAAGGCAAAGATTTTATAGCCGCCCATCTGACCACAAGAATATGCTGACCAATGGACGTAAATCAGATCGTTGACCAAGGGCACCCCCATTGCACCCTTGTTGATGTATTGGTCTACTCCGCGATAATCTTTAATGCCTTGGAAAGAAATTTGTTGGACCGTTTTGCCTTTATGGATGACTTTGATCTTGCTATGCCAGAGTGAATCTCCTTCGCCAAGCAAAAAATAATAGTCTGGGTTTTTGCCGCTGCGCAGAACGTGATAAGTGATCAAAGGATGCCATACATAGGCGACTGTGCCTTTGTAGTAGATTTTATCCCAGTAGGAAACCTTGTCGTTGATGGTATCTGTACCCACATTGCCATCGAGTCGGATAGGAGTGCCTGCCCCAACATTGGCGACGATTTTGGCCTCAAGACTAGGGGCAGAACGGAGGTTGACTCCATCGGCAAAGATAAAGGCGAGTGGGTAATGGTCGGCAGGATTTATTGCTTCTTGCGCTTGTAAACTAGTAGCAGAAATAATGAGGGCGAGGATGGGAAACAATAGATTTTTCATCGTGATTTGGTTTATGACCTCAATTAGCCAATACCACAATTGGATAAATCTGTTGTTCGAATATTCGTAGGCTTTGGGTGATTATTTGCTTTTACCTACCTTATATTTTTAAAGCATATACTCAAAATCATATCCTATGCCTAGCTACTACTTTCGCATCATCTGTTTGTTCTTTTTGCCCTTGCTATTGGCTTGTCAAGCTCCGGCAAAGCCTGCTATCGAAGTGAGCAAATGGCAAAAGCTAAGCCTTTCCTTTGTGGGTCCAGAAAGCGCCGAATCTGCTGAGAAAAATCCCTTTACTGATTATCGGCTTTGGGTGAGCTTTAGCAAGGGTGATAAAACCTATGTGATTCCTGGTTTTTATGCGGCGGATGGTAATGCGGCGGAGACGAGTGCGGAAGCGGGCAATGTTTGGCAGGTTCGTTTTAGACCGGACGAAGAAGGGATCTGGACTTATGTGGCTTCGTTCCGCGAAGCGGAAAATATTGCTATCTCAGACGATGCGACCGCTGGAACCCCTACTGCCTTTGATGGCGAAACCGGACAAATCTCAGTCTTGCCCCCACAGCCTGGAGAAGAAGGTAGGCTGCTACGTGGAGAAACTCGATACTTGCATTATGCTGAAAGTGGACGAGCCTTTTTGAAAGGAGGTGCGGATAGTCCCGAAAACTTTTTAGGCTACGCAGATTTTGATGGTACCTACAAAGGCAAGGCGCCCGAAGATCGAAAAGGCGAAGCTCGGGCTCAAGATGATCTGCATACTTACAGCCCCCACGAAAAAGATTGGCAAACCGGCGATCTCAGTTGGCAAAATGGGAAAGGAAAGGGCATGGTCGGAGCCTTGAATTATCTGGCTAGCAAAGGCATGAATTCGGTTTATTTTTTGACGCTCAATATCGAGGGCGATGGCAAAGATGTGTGGCCATATACGGGCTATGAGGTGCGTGATCGCTTTGATTGTAGCAAATTGGACCAATGGGAACTGGTCTTTGACTATATGGATGAGCTCGGCCTAATGTTGCATATCGTTACCCAAGAAACGGAAAATGAGAAGCTATTGGATGAGGGCGATACTGGCTTTCAGCGCAAACTTTACTATCGGGAACTGATCGCCCGCTTTGCGCATCATAAGGCGATTACTTGGAATATGGGCGAAGAAAATGGGCCGGCGAACTTCTCACCCAATGGCCAAAGTTTGGAACAACAAAAAGCAATGGTAGCCTATATCAAAACCCATGATCCCTACCAAAATATGATCGTGATACATTCGCATGCAGACAAAAAACTGCGCTATGAAATGTTTGATCGTTTGCTTGATGATCCTTATTTGGATGGAATCTCGATCCAAGCGGCTAATCGCAAAGATGTGCATCAGGATACCAAAGACTGGATCGCCAAATCAGCCGAACTGGGTCGTCCTTGGGTGGTTTGTATTGATGAAATTGGGCATTATTCGCGCGGTGTTGACAATGATGATCGTCCAGATAATAATCAAGATTCGGTGCGTGCGGAGGTCCTCTGGGGCAATTTGATGTCTGGCGGAGGGGGCGCGGAGTGGTATTTTGGCTACCTCAATCCTGAAAATGATCTGGGCTGTGAAGATTGGCGCTCGCGTGAAAACGTCTGGAATTATACCCAGCATGCCTTAGACTTCTTTCATTCGTATTTGCCTTTTGAGGAGATGTATCCTGCGGATGAACGCTTCTCTGGTGATGAAGCCTATTGCTTTGCTAAGACCGGCGAACTATATGCGGTTTATCTTTTGGCTGGCGGCACAGGCATGCTGGATTTGAGTGAGCACAAAGGTAGTTTTCAAGTAAGTTGGTATGATCCTCGTACTGGCGGCGCTTTGCAGAGGGGTTCGGTCGTAGAGATTAGGGGTGGTGGCTTGGCAGAGCTTGGCAATCCCCCCTCATCGCCTGATAAAGATTGGGCCGTTTTGGTACAGAAAAAGTAAGAAAAGCAGTTAAGAACATACTGTGTGCTGCTCCTTTGTTTGGGAGTACCGCTTCGCGGAACGATACTCCGCGGCTTGATTCCTCTGTATTCCTCTCTTGGGGAGAAGGATACGGAGGAATTGGCTTTTTGCCCCATTGTGATAGCGTTCTGCGCAGCAGTTTAGGACCTCCAAAAAATTCCTGTCGAAACTAAAA
Organism: Bacteroidota bacterium; assembly: GCA_038534415.1. Taxonomy (GTDB): domain Bacteria; phylum Bacteroidota; class Bacteroidia; order J057; family J057; genus JBCAWW01. The sequence continues at coordinate 4,387 of JBCAWW010000455.1, forward strand.
AATAGGCGATTCTGGAGAATTTTGGCTCATTATTAGTTGTCATGGGAACGGTTTCCTGGGTGTCTTGATAGCTTGTTTTTGCGACCTTTTGTTTTCTAACTTGCAATCAAGCTGGCAACTAGGCTTCGCAAATAAGGCTCAAAAAGTTTATGCAATGCTCCAATTTGAGCTTGCTTAAGGCCTTGCTAAGATCGGCGAGCTTGATATTGCTTATTTGTCGGTTTGGGGGAAATAAGCTTTAGGATTTCGTGATGGGTAAGGATTTTTTTTAGCAAATTGAAATACCGCCCATGGAAGGGGGCAGCCCTGCCCAACTCAATAAGCTAGCCTCAACACTAGATTGAAACTGAGCCCTTTGGACGCGCTAATTTTGTAAGGACTACCTGAATGACTACTCGAATATATATTTGCTTTTTGGTTTGTATGATGCATGTTTTGGCCTGGGGCCAAGGACTAAGCGTCCAAGGTACCGTCTCCTCAGCCGAAGATGGAGAGCCACTTGCGGGTGCCAGCATCGTCTTGCTAGGTGGCATGCGTGGTGCCATTACGGATGCGCAAGGCAAGTTTCAGATCAATCTGCAAAGCGCAGCAGATAGTCTACAGATATCCTATTATGGTTATCTCAGTCAAGTGATCAAGCCTGGGGCTCAGCAGATTGATCTGAAACTTGCCTTGCGCATCCGTAATGGCACCACGCATGCCACCTAGCAAGACGATGCTGGCA
>JBCAWW010000456.1:0-5106 GCA_038534415.1 Bacteroidota bacterium
TCTTTGAAGTAGTAGCAGCCTCTGCATCTACTATTTCATAGCGTCCGAGGCTCATATTGGTGACACAGACGTAGAGTGGGCGAAGGAGAGAGCGAAAGTCATCTTGACTCACATAGTCTGAGAGGAGCTCGATGAGATAGGAGTTGTCGGTAAGCCCCCCAATAAATGAAAACTTGAATAGCTTGGTTAGAGAGGACTCCTTGACAATTGAAAGCATGCTCTGGGGTTCATAACCGGCGGCATATAAGGTACCGACCAATGCTCCCATACTTGATCCTGAGACACATTCAGGACGGATATCTGCTTCTAATAATGCTTGTAATGCACCTATGTGAGCGATGCCGCGAGCGCCTCCTCCGGCTAAACAAATACCTAGCTTGTGTTGCATAAATTTGATGGCTGATTGAGCAAAAAAAAACGACTTACCCCCTTTGGATAAGTCGTTTCGTATTTGGTAACATATTTTTATTCAAAAGTTACTCCTTTGCCTCCTTCGTACCACTCTTCGTAGCGAGCTTTGTACTGTTTGTCAATGGAGTTACGCTTGATCTTAAGGGTTGGAGTGAGTTGCCCCCCTTCGGTTGTCCATTCCTCCTTGACGACGACGATGCGTCTCAAGACCTCATGGTGTTCGAGAGTTGGGTTCACTTCTTTTAGGGTTTCATTGAGGCTTTCGCTCAAATCATCCTTGTCTTGTTTTCTACCGTCTTCAGTCAAGACAACCAAAGCAATTGGCTGTGGAATACCGGTACCCACTACACATACTTGCTCGATATACTCGTTTTTGGCGAGCTTCATTTCGATCGGATTTGGCGCTACGTATTTGGCTTTAGAAGTTTTGAAGATATCCTTCACACGTCCGGTGATCTTCAAAAATCCATCAGCGCTTAATTCACCACAATCACCCGTATGCAACCAACCATCACGGATGGTATCGGCAGTTTTTTCTGGTTCTTTATAGTATTCGATCATATTTGCATCACTCTTGACACAAATTTCATCTTCATCGGTCAGTTTCATTTCTACTCCCGGCATCGTCTTACCTGCAAAGCCAAATTGATAGGCACCAGGTAGGTTTGCGTGAGAGTAGGCAGAGTTTTCGGTCATCCCATATACTTCTAGGATAGTTACGCCGATGCGTTCAAACCATTCTTGGAGAGAAACGGGGGTTGGAGCAGCTCCTGTCAAGCAAATACGAGCCTCTGAGAGTCCGAGGGCTTCGCGAATTTTTTTCTTGATGATATTGTTGATGATCGGGATCGAAAACAACAAATTGAGTCGAGACTGTGGAAATTTCGCCAAAACACCACTCTGAAATTTGGTCCAGATACGCGGCACACCTAAGAATACTGTGGGAGCACCGGTTTTGAGGTTTTCAGCAAAGGTATCGAGTGATTGAGCAAAGTGGATCGATCCCCCGCTCCTTAGCGTTCCGATACTGATCAACATCCGCTCAGCAATGTGAGAAAGCGGTAGATAGGAGAAGAAGCGCTCATCAGGCGTAAGCTTCAGTATATCCATGAAGGTTTCAAAGGCAAATACGGGAGCTTTTACTTTGTGGACTACACCCTTAGGCTTGCCAGTAGTACCAGAGGTATAAATGATCGTCCAAAGATCGTCCAAACTACCAGTTGGATCATCGCTCTTTGGTTCATGCTTGGCGGTTTCTTCTTGCCAAGTAGTAAAATCTGCATCTAGGCTATACATGCCAAAGCTGATACATTCCATCCCTTCGGGAACGCCTTTGCGCATCTCAGTCCAGTCATGAGCCTCCAATTTCCCGACGAAGAGCATCTGGGTTTCACTATGCTCTAAGACATATTGTACCGTCTCTGCGTTTACATTAGGGTAGATCGGCACCGAAATATGTCCTGCCATCGCAATCGCCAAATCGGACATCATCCAATGCGCACAGTTGCGAGAAAGTATGCCGATACGCGTTCCTGGCTCAAAGTTCCGAGATTCAATGGCTGCTGCCATTTTACGGACTTCTTGACCAAATTCAGCCCAAGTCCAAGTATGCCATTGGCCATTGATCGGTTGATTTAGGTAGTTTTTTGTACCGATCGTTGATTCCCAATGATAAAATAATTCTAGAGGAGTCCTGAGCTTTTGCTCGGTCTGGGTAAGAGTAGCCATAATTGTTTTTGCGAGTAAAAATCTTGTGGTCTTTTTAACAAGGCAGAAAGCGGATTGTTAGGCCTGTTTAGCTGCCATTATGAATTTAGTGATTATTCCTAGTTTCACAAAATTCCCCTCATTACAAGAGGATTAAATTGTGTCCTGCATAAATTGCTGATTGATAGCAAATTGTGAATTTTGCGGCTGATTTTTTTAACTTAATACGAAATAATTCGTAGATAAATTTGTTATTACGAAAGCTTTCGTATATAATTGTTGTACGAAACGTTTCGTATATTAATCCTTATTCCCGCAGAAATGCAGAAACCGACCAATGGAGAATTAGAGATCCTGCGATTGCTTTGGCAAGAGAGTCCGGCTACCGTTCGTCAGATCAACGATCGGATCAACGCCCATCGACTCGAAGGTCAAAAGGAGGTAGGATATACCACTACCCTCAAGCTGATGCAGATTATGGCTGATAAGAAATTGGTAAGTCGGACCCGAGAGGGGAAGACCCACCTCTACAGCCCTAACATAAGTGAGGCTGAAAGCCAGCAAGCTTTAGTGGATCGTTTGTTAGAAACCGCATTCCAAGGCTCAGCCATGAAACTAGTCATGAAAGCCTTGGGTAGTAGCAAATCCAGCCCTAAGGAGCTAGATGAAATCCGCCGCTATCTTGATCAATTGTCTGATGAGAAATCCTCAGATCGCTAAGTCAATTTACTCATGCAATTCGTAGATCTTCTTTTCCCCCCTCAACTTGCCCAAAGCCTCGGCTGGACGCTTTTACATTCTTTGTGGCAGGGAGCACTATTAGCTCTTGGCCTCAGGATGGTCTTGCGTCTACTCAAAGGACGCTCTCCGCAAGCCGCTTATATCGCCAGTTTGTGCACGCTGGTTTTGATGCTAGCAGCTTCGATTGTCACCTTATATATAGAGTACCAACAATTTGCTGCTTTAGAGGCAGTACAAAGTACTCCAATATTGGTCTGGACTCAGACTGATCAGATCACACCAGCCCTGCTTGAGCCTAAGGGAGTAGCTTGGGAACAAGCCATCCCATATTTGTCAGTGGTTTGGCTCACAGGGCTGGTGTTTTTTGCTATCCGTTGGCTGGGAGGCCTCTGGTATCTCCGCCGACTCAGATTGAGCTACACTTTTGCCGTCGATTATGGCTGGCAACACAAGCTCAATCAGATAGCGCGTAAGATGGGGATCAGCCGATCCGTCACCTTATTAGAATCAGGAAGGGTTCAGGTACCTATGGTGTTAGGGCATCTCAAACCGGTCATTCTGCTGCCCTTGGGTTTGTTGTCTGGGATCTCTCCAAAGCAATTGGAGTCTATCCTAGCCCACGAACTCTCCCACATCCGCCGCTACGATTTTTTAATCAACCAAATCTTAGCGTTTGTGGAAATGGTGTTTTTCTATCACCCAGCGTATTGGTGGGTATCCAATCAAATCGAAGAGAATCGCGAACACTGCTGTGATGATATGGCAGTAGCCGTTTGCGAGGATGCAATTACTTATGCACGTATGTTAACTGAATTAGAATCAAGACGTCAAAATATGCCTATGTTGGCTCTCGGTATGGCCGGCAAAAAAAACGGCCTTTATCGTAGAGTGGAGCGAATCGTTCAGCCGCAGGCTAGAACCCCCAAAGAACGCGCGAGTATCATACCCGCGATCTTGCTTACTGCTTGTTTGATCGGTTTGGTTTGGACCAAGCCTCAGGCACAGACTCCAGAGACCATTACGCTACCTAAGACCGAAGCGCCTATCGCAGATTTACCGATTACGGTTTCCAATCTAGAGGTTGCTATGGCACCATCGGCTTTGCCTAGTACTACGGCTTCGCCGAACGCTCAGTCTGCTCCTGCCTATGAGGAAGTATTGCCAAGCGTTCCCCAAGGGGAAAATCTGGCCGCCTCACTCCCCAGTCCAAACACAAAAACCTTTATCCTGGCCGAACCTACTAATCTTAGTATAGGGGAGCCCTTGCTTACTAGCCTTGGAAAATTGGATGCAGTAGTCGCGGACCTAGATCAAGTTGCTGTATTATTAGATAAGGCCAACGTTCAATTGGTGGGTAGAAGCGATAATCTGATCATGGTATTGGATTCGCCTCCAGTAGCGCCTAGGCCTCCTGTGCCACCAAGAGCAGGCGCTAGTGTTGTACCGCCATTGCCTCCTGTCCCCGTGGTTCCTAATATAGATTGGGACGATGAAGACCAGCGCTCAGCCTTTGAGGATCAAATGAAAGCCTTTGAAAAGGCTCAAGCCAAATGGGCTAAGGAGTACGCCAAGGTCTGGGAACAAGAAGAGCAGGACTGGGCCAAGGAAATGGAAGTCTTTCAGCTAGAAATGGTTCTTTGGAAGAAAGAGTTTGAGCGTACCTATGCTGAAGAAATTGCAAGAGGGGAAGAGAGTCCTGAAATGAAAGAGGACATCCTAATCCTCGCCAAAAAGAAAAAAGCCATTGAAAGAATCCACGTTCAGCAGGCCAGAGAGCAGGCAGAGATGGCTAAGCTGCAAGCCGAGCTAGCCAGAGCCCAAGCTATGCAGCAAGCTGAAATAATGCGTGAGCAAGCACAATTGCAAGCAGAATTGGCTCGTGTGGAAGCACATGTACTGGCAGAGCAGTCTCAGCAACAGCTAGAAATGGCTAGAAGAGAGGCTGAAAGGATCGGGAGACAGCTAGAACGTGAAAGGCGCGGGTACGAATCGAACTATATACGGTATCAAAACCGCCTAATTCGCGAATTAGAGCGCGATGGCTTGATAGATTCTGGCGATTCTCGCGTAAAAGTTGACATCACAGAGGATTATGTGAAGGTAAACGGGCGCCGTCTTAACAGGTCCCTAGCCAAAAAATACCGCAGGATGGCGGAGGATTATAATGTAGAAGAAGGCCGCATCATTTTCCGAGAAAACTAGTCTTCGACATCAAAAAAATAAGCCCAGCAAGTGATTTTGCTGGGC
>JBCAWW010000457.1:0-5106 GCA_038534415.1 Bacteroidota bacterium
ATAGACCTTACGCCAATCTTCTCCCACAAAAGCAGCTACCAAAAGCACCAAAGTAGTCTCCGGCATATGATAGTTGGTGATCAATCCTTCACAGACCTGAAACGGATAGCCCGGCATGATAAATATCTCCGTATTTCCGCTCAAATGAGTCATGCCATGCTGATCCATATAGCTTAACAACTGATCCATCGACTCACTCAGGCTAGGCAGATTTTCTGCGCGCCAATGATAGGGGTAAAGTTTGCCCAAACTTAGGGAGATCGGTTGAGTAGGGATGCCTCCTTCGGAGAACGCATGGCCTAACCAGTAGAGGCTTTCCAAAACGCGCATGGAAGTCGTCCCCACCGCTACTCGATTAAAAGTAGCAGTCTTTAGCTCTAGGAGTAAGTCCCGGCTGACGATAAACTGCTCGCCATGCATATCATGCTCGACGACCTCATCGTGCTTGACCGGCAAAAAAGTGCCCGCACTGACATGTAGCGTCAAATAACGCTGCGAAACGCCCTTTGCCTGCAAAGCAGACAAGACTTCATCTGTAAAGTGTAAACCTGCCGTAGGGGCTGCTACCGCCCCCTCATGCTCCGCATAGACTGTCTGATATTGAGCCGCATCTGCATCCTGCACTTCACGATTGATATAAGGCGGCAAAGGTAGTTGGCCTAATGTAGCCACTAAATCAAGCCAGGGCACCGCCTGATCCCAACAAAAACGCACCCAATTTTTTTCGCGATCTATCAGTTCGATCTCCAGTTTTACTTCTTTTTCTCCTACGGAGAACGTTCGGCTGAGGAGTTCTCCATCCTTCCAGCGCTTCTTGCGCCCAATCATACAGTGCCAGACACATTCATCCTGTACCTGCATCGCCAGCTGCACCTCACTCGGTGCAATGGGCGTGAGCAAAAGGATTTCGATCAAAGCCCCAGTCGCTCGCCTCAGCAAAAGCCTCGCTTGGATGACCTTAGTGTCATTGAAAAAGAGTTGAGCGTTCTCCGGTAGGAGCCCCGGCAAATCCACAAATTGCTGATGACTGATGGTTCCTCCTTTATATTGGAGCAGTTTAGACTGATCGCGTTGATCGAGCGGCTTTTGTGCGATCCGTGCCTCTGGGAGTTTGTAATGAAAGTCCGAAAGGCGAATCGCCGCAATGTGATCAGGAATGGACATATATTATTGACTAAGCGGCATTTCTACACTCACAAAATCAAGTGAGTCTTGGTTTTTTAGATCAAAAAGGCGGGTTTCTTTTCCTGGATATTGGACAAATAGGGCATTGGACCATTTATATTCATCCATCATTTTGGTTTTACCGATCACAAAGGATTCGATGGTAGGCTCTGCCAAGCTATATTCTTGACCTTCATGTAGGAAATTCAAACGGTTTTCGTTGACAAAATCGCCGGCGACTGCGATGGTCGGACCAATCTCAAGGTACACCAGCATGCAAGGAATTCCTGCCTCCCCTAACAATGAAGCATACAATGCAAGTTTGCCTCTGGTGTCTCCTCTTTGGGCCAATAGCACTTCATGCGGTCGAAAAAAGACATCATATTCTCCCGAAGGCTTGAAATCAATTTCACTTGAAGCAAAATCGAGCAGTTGTTGGGCCTGCACTTCTTTACTACTGTCCTGACTTGTGATTTTACGGACCAAGCGTTTCAGGCTCGGCGAACCCGGTACGGCTACCGTAGGGCTGAGACTCGGGATAATATTGATATTGGAGGGATCGGTAGTAAACAAGATGGGACCATTGTAGACATACTGATTTTCATACCAGCGAACGGCCTCCGCTAAGGTCAAAGAATATTTACCCGCACTCAATCGTCTTGTAGTATCCCCCCTAAGTTGGCTGGTAGGAAAGCGAAAAATCATCCCCAAACTATCAGGCAAGACTAAACCATCCAAGGAAATATACTCATCTAAATGATCACCAAAAGTGATGCTAGTGGTGTCTAGACAAATTTTAGTCAGGTTTTCTCTATCGGCTAGATCTTCAAATGAAATACTGAAATATAGATTAGTACTGGCTTGGTCATATCTATAATAATTTGCCTTTGAACCGGTAGCCTGCTGCAAAAATTCCGGATAAGCAATCGGCTCATTTGTGAGATGATTGAATAGACAAAGTTGTAGCGCACTGTAACTTGAGTCAGCTTCGGTTTTCTTTTCACCTTCGGTGAACGCCGGGTTGCAGCTCCAGAGGAGCAGCACAAAAGCCGAATATAAAAGTGTTTTCATAAGGCAAAAATACTCAATCTTAGAGGATCCTATCTAGTACATTGGCGAGACGATTGGCTTCCTCTATGGTATTATAATGGACCATACTGATGCGCACTACACCATTTTGAGCCTCTAGATCCAGATCATGAATTAATTTCTTGGCGTAAAAATCTCCATAACGAATGGCGATCTTATGTAGATCGACTTGATCGACGATGGCTTTGCTGTCCATGGATTCATGCACAAAAGCAATCGTAGGGACTCGGACTTGGGCATCCGCGCTGGCTTCTCCAATGATGCGAGTCTTAGAGTGGGCGTTGAGTAGGTCAACTATCGGCTGAGCTAAGGCTTCTTCATGCTCAGACATAAGGTCAAACATCTTTTGCCAGCGCTCGCGCTCCGAGGCAGCGTTCTCCGCAGGAAAATGTGCCTCATACAAACTATCGAGATAATCTGTAAGCCCTATCATACCGTAGGCAAACTCAAAATTGACATTACCGGGTTGAAATTTGTAGGGAGAGTCTGGCCCAGTGATGAAATAGTGATTGATCCCATCCATCGCGAGCAATAAGTCCTTGCGCCCATACATAAGCGCATAGTGAGGGCCGTAGACTTTATAAAAACTAAAAATATAAAAATCAACGTCTAGGGCTTGCACATCTACTAAGCGATGCGGCGCATGCGCTACCCCATCCACACAAATCAAAGCGCCACGCTCATGGATAAAATCAGCATACTCCCGAATCGGATTGAGGGTACCCAAGATATTGGAGGCATGAGTAATCGCCACCAATTGGGTCCGCTCGTTCATCAGCTTTTCTAATTCTTCAAGTTCAAAACGGAGGCTATCGGGATTGGTTTTCCAGATGTGAACCTTGATCCCGACTTTTTCGAGATCCATCCAAGGCGACACATTGGCTTCATGATCGCTATGGCTGACGATAATCTCATCTCCGATTTTCCATTGCTGACTGATACAGAGAGAAAGGATCCGAATCAACAAGCTCGTAGAAGCTCCCATGACGATCTCTTCCGGATGCTGGGCATTGACATAGCGCATCATGGCCTCAGAGCCTTGAGTTACGCGTTCGACGGCTAGTCGCGACAAAGGATAAGAGGCGCCGTGCTGGACCGGAGAAGTCAGTAAAAACTCATGAATTCGATCCGCAATCGGCTTAGCAACAAAGGAACCACCAGCATTATCCATAAAGGCCCAATCACTATTGAGGCCAGGAAAGTTTTGACGTACGAGGGGGAGATTGAGCATAATGATGAGTTGAGTACTGGGACATTAGTAGATAGATGATTTTTTACCTGCTATCTATGGACAAATATCCCACTTCCTAGGGATTGAAAAGAAGCAAAGATAAGAGATTGTGGCCATCGGCAAATAAAGCAGCAACACATCAACAACAATCTATCCCCATATTAGTTAATCTGAATATGGCAAAAGATGAGTTTGAACAACTAGACCAAAGAGATATAGATCGTATTGTGGAGATGGCGTGGGAAGATCGGACGACCTTTGATGCCATCAAGCTTCAGTTTGGGCTAAGCGAAGGCGAGGTGATCCGATTGATGCGGAGAGAAATGAAGCCTTCTTCTTGGCGAATGTGGCGCAAGAGGGTACAGGGGCGTAGCACGAAGCACGCCTCAAAAAGAGGAGAAGGTGTAAAAAGATTTAAAGCGAGTCGTCAGAAGGATATCTCACACAATCGCTCTACGTAGATCAACCATTTCGAGTAATGCCACGGCGGCTTCTTCGCCTTTATTGCCATACTTACCACCAGCACGGTCGTCGGCTTGCTTTTGCGTATCAGGAGTAAGTACCCCAAAGATCACCGGCTTTTCGTGTTTAAGGCTCACATTGGTGATACCATTGGCCACTGCATCGCAGATAAAGTCAAAATGTCGCGTCTCACCTTGGATCACACAGCCAAGACAAATCACTCCGTCTAACTCAGGGTGATGGCTCAAAGCAAAATCTGCTCCGGTGGTGAGTTCGTAGGAACCCGGTACATAATGCACTTGAATATCTTCAACACCAGCCTCCTTTAAAACCGAAAGGGCACCCATTTTGAGTGCCTCGGTTATTTTGGAGTTCCATTTGCTGACAATAATGGCCACCCGATCTTGCTGATGTGCTTGTCCAGCAGTATATCGAATGCCTGAAAGGTCGTGTCCTTTGCTCATTATTCTGCTACGCGACCTAAGTACTTGTCGATCTGGCTACCTTGTTGGCTCGTAGGATACTCGTCCTTGATCTTTTGGTAGAGCTTACGCGCCTTAGCGATATCGCCATTGGCCTCATAGTTCTCTCCCGCTTTTTGGAGAAACAAAGGAGTAGTATTATCAGACTCAGCAGGAGTCGTTGCTGCTTTTTCGAAATTGCTAGCGGCCTTGCCGTAATCGCCTTGGTCTTCGTAAGCAAAGCCGAGTGCGATATAAGTAGACATACCCAAGGTATTGCCGCTAGTAGAAACAGACTCTAACATATCAAGACCATCGTTGACTTGACCTAGTTTGAGGTAAGCAACACCCGCATAGTATTTGGCGGCATTAGCGGTAGCAGTACCACTGTGGTCGTCAATTACGTCTAGGAAACCATAGTTTACGCCGTCGCCATTAAGTGCCTTCTGCATTGAGTCTTGCTCAAAGTAGTAGATCGCCTTAAACATGTCGGCATTGGCCTGTTCGTTGGCCTTACCTTGGTTAGAAAACATATATACCAAGCCAGCTATCACAGCCAAGACGATCAGTCCAGCTACGATAAGTAGGTTTTGGTTTTGGGTAATAAAATCATTTATCGAAGCCTTCCCTTCTACTTCTTCTACGATAACCTCTTCTTCTAAGGATTGGTCCTTTACTTTCGCCATAATAACGGGTGTA